>PWHJ01000130.1 GCA_003554865.1 Bacteroidota bacterium
AATTCGGTCAGGTCAGCCAGTGAATCATCTGATGCAAAGTAATTATTGCAATCGGGATCATTTAGGAGATAATATATGTCATAAAAGTGTCTGATTTTCTCTGATATTCCACTTTTTGGATCTTCAGAGAATGAAAACCTGATCAATGAAATTATTTTTTCAATCATTGTTTGCCTTTTATCGAGGAGGCGAAGTTTGAATGGGTTTAATCTGAATTTCTCAGTCAGATCATCTCTTTTTGAATATTCAAGAAACTCATAAATCATGGGCTTAATTTCCATAATTGTATTGGGATAAGGATTTGCAAAGGAATTGATCTCGATTAGAAGGGTGTTTGATACCTCTGGTGACAGCTTTTTAATATTGGTTTCCGGGTAATTATAAACTGATTTTCTGAATTGCGAACCTTTGCTTGTAGTTCCTGGAATTTTAATTTCAGTTAAATCTTTTGAAATAGTCTTTTCAATATTGCGAATTAGTGTTTTTAGCTGGTTACCTGTATACTGCGAGGAGTCAATAACAGCTATATCCACATCTTCAGAAAAGCGGTTAATTAATTTATATCCTTTTGATAATGAGGCGCCTCCCTTGAAAACTACTGAATCGTTATATTTACTTTCAGCCAGGCGATATAAGACAAGAGTTATCCAGTAATCTTTTTCAACAAATAAATCTCTGATGCCTAAATAATCTGAAGTTTCTTTTATGAGTTTATTGAAATCGTTTTTTGAATTGTGCAAATTCATATGATTCTCCATTTATTTTTGTTATTGAGTGTCTGTGCTGAAATATTTAATTTGAATACAGTTGAACCCCGCAATGATTTATACAAACCTTCTACATATACCTCTCCTTTGATTTTTTCTAAAATTGCACCAGCTAATGCCCTTGTTGCCGGATTATATTTAATGGCAAGTTTTACCAGATAATCTTTTTTCTCATCAGCCAGGTCCCGGATAATTCTTTTTAATCTTTCACATGATTGATTGATATCAGTATCAGGAATTCTTTTAATAAATCTGATGGAATCAAGGATCTGAAGTAAATAAATATTCTCCCTTGTTATTTTGTTTTTTTGGCGAATGAAGCGTATGGTATATTTCCCTCTTTTAACAGGTTTCTTTTCATTATTTGTTCCTATCTGGATTGTATTGGATAATTGGGTTGTTAATCCAAGTTTGTTAAATGTATTAATACCTGTTAAATATCCGGTTAACCGGCCATTTTCTTCCAGCAGATCCTTTACAATTTGATATTCATCAGGTTTTAGTAAACCTGTAATTCCTTTTTCGGGCTTATAATATCTTCCTTTAGAGAGCCTTACGATCTTTCCCGATTTAGTCAGTCGACTCAATGCTTTCTTTAAAGCACTTGTTTTATTCACCGGTATATCAAAATCATCATATGTGAAAACATAGCCTGTTTTGAATCTGTTTATTTTATTTTCCGCTAATTCAGAAATATTCATAAGAGTTGATTTTATTACAAATATAGTAAATGTCACGTTTTTACCGGTAAAAACGTGACATTTTTTTACATACTTTAATCACCTTTCCAGTCAAGACAGCAGGTTCTGTCTGGATTCCCGGGGGAGTTGACTTGTTCCCCGCCGGGCGGCAGTTGTGATTTTTTTGCATAAACATTTTGCCTGATATCTCTGCCGTTTCCCCCAATCTCCATCTTTTTATTACCTTTGAGAGAAGTTTTCAATTTTGCCCCTATGGATGCTTTTAAACTTCACCGGCAGGTAATAGACAATTACCGGAACTATCTTCAGTCTTTTACCTCAGTAAGAGATTCCCGGATAAAAAAATATGTTGACAAAGCTTTCAGGGAAAGGGGTTTTATCCCTGAGCCTCTCATACAGTTCAACCCTTCCTATGAGAGAAGCGAAAAGCTTGATGACATGGTTGCAGAAGGGAAGGTGCACCCCAGCCTGAAAAAGGTGTTTGGCGACTTCAATTTGTACCGGCATCAGGCGGAAGCAATCAGGCACGGGGTAAATGACAGGGGATTCATTGTAACATCAGGCACCGGCTCGGGCAAGTCCCTTACCTACATGGCAACGGTTTTTAACACTCTTTTGAAACTCAGGGAGAAGAGCAAAGGGGTAAAGGCGGTTATAGTTTACCCGATGAATGCCCTTATCAACTCTCAGGAGGAGGAGATACGGAAGCTGGAGGGAAACTATGCCAGGGAGGGGGGAGAGTTTCCTGTCTCTTTTGCCAAATATACCGGACAGGAAAGCAGTGAAAAGCGGGAGGAGATAAAAAGGGAGTGCCCCGATGTTATCCTGACAAACTACATGATGCTCGAGCTTATCATGACGCGCCACCGGGAGGAATGGATGAGGGATTCGATGAGGGATCATTTGAAGTACCTTGTTTTTGATGAGCTGCACACATACAGGGGACGCCAGGGGGCGGATGTTTCAATGCTTATTCGAAGGATAAAGAATGAGGCAAAAAATGAAGTAGTCTGCATAGGCACTTCTGCAACCATGGCCACCGGTGAAAGTCCTATTGAGAGGAAAAAAGCAGTAGCGGAGGTGGGAGAAAAAATATTCGGTGTTGACTTTGCGCCCGAACAGGTAGTAGAGGAGACCCTTGTTAATTGTACCGCTAAAAAAGACTCCCTTCCGGGGAAGGATGAGTTGAGGTCTTCGGTGGAAAAAGGGGTTGATATTAGCCAGGATGAGAAGGTGTTCAAAACACACCCCCTTGCTGTATGGCTTGAAAACAGGGTTGCTTTAAGAAGAAATAACGGGTTGATTGAAAGGGGTGAGCCCCTGACTTTTCCTCAAATAAGCGGTTTGCTGGAGGAGGACTCCGGGGCGGAAAGTCAAAGATGCCAGGAGGTGATCCATCAGCTTCTTAAGTGGGCTGAAAGGCTAAGTGTTGAAGCAAAGGCCAGGGGTGAGGATCAGGGTTATCTACCCTACAAGATTTACCAGTTTATATCCCAGACAAGCACTGTTTTTGTAACGCTCGAGCCCCGCGGGGAGCGGGAAATTACGATAGAAGACGGGTTATATCCGCAAAAGGAGGAGAAAAAGGAAAAATATATCTATCCGGTACTGTTCAGCAGATACAGCGGTCACGATTTTATCTGCGTTACAAAGGATTTTGAAACTAAAAAGCTAAAACCGCGCAACCCGGAAGATCTTGAAGGTGTACTTACAAAAACCGAAACCAGGGGGATGGAGCTGACAGAAGAGAATTTTCCCGTCGGCTACCTTATTATACAGGATAAAGATGAAGAAGATATCTGGAGTGAGGAGAACATAGAGAACCTTCCAGAGAGCTGGAAGCAAAACGGGGCCGCCAACAACCGCCTGCAGCCCTATTACCGGTTCCAGGTTCCAGTGAGGATATATTTTGACAGTGACGGTAATTTCTCAGACAAGCCCGGCTATGATCAGATGGGTTGGTTTATACCCGCCAGGCTAAGAGTTGACCCCACTGCCGGGATAGTCTACGAGGATGTCCAGACAAACGAGAACACCAAGCTGATGCGGCTTGGTAACGAAGGTCGCAGCACTGCCACCACTACTTTGTCTTACAGCATTATACGTTCATTGCATGAGCAGGGTGAGGATCCCAAAAACCAAAAACTGCTTAGTTTTACCGACAACAGGCAGGATGCATCACTGCAGTCCGGTCATTTCAACGATTTTATTGCCGCAGTAAAGCTCAGATCTGCCCTTTATCATGCACTGGAGGAGAACGGTGAGGAATTGAAGGTCTATAATATTGCCGGGAAAGTGTTTTCCAGATTATCACTCAAAGAAAGTGAATATGCAAGGGAACCGAACGATGATTGGCCTGATGAAGAGAACAGTCGTGCTGTGGAGGATTTGCTGCTGCTTCGCCTTTTTCATGATTTGAAAAGAGGATGGCGCTATATTCTTCCCAATCTTGAGCAGTGCGGTTTGCTGAGAATTGAATATGAGAAGCTGGAGGAGTTTTGCAAAAGGGATGAATTTTTCTCCGGTCTGCAGCTTTTCAGCGACATAAGCCCGGGAGAGCGTTATAATATAGCTTATCAGATACTTGACTTTTTCAGGACCTCTTATTCTCTGTATCATCCCATGCTGGTCGATCATCGCGGTGACAAGGAAAACTTTATTAAGACAAAGCTTGATGAAACAAAAAGCTGGTCGCTTGATAAGAACGAAAAGATTGAGATACCCTCATATCTTGTCCCTGCCAATCCGGGAAGGACTCAAAGATCGGTTTACACCGCCAGTATAGGTCCGCGTTCCGCCCTCGGCAAGTATCTTAAAAGATTGTTCAGGGAAAAAGGGATGGAGTCTTTGCCGGAAGATGAGCTGAGGGAGTATATAGTCAATGTTTGCGATACCCTTAAAAAAGGTAATTTTCTTAAAAAAAGAGATGAAATAGCAGGGGACAGGGGTGTTGTATGCGGTTATATGCTCAGAGCGGACAAGATCTTGTGGAAGGCCGGAGATGAGAAGAGTGTTCCCCTTGACAGGGTGAGGATATCCTCTTATGACAAGCTGGAGATCAAGCCCAATGAATATTTCAGCGAGCTTTACAAGTATGATTTTTCCACTTACAGCAAACCTTTGAAGGCAAGAGAGCATACCGGACAGCTGGGCAACGTCCAACGGATAGAGAGGGAATCGCAATTTCGCGAAGGGGACATTTCAGCCCTTTACTGCTCACCAACTATGGAACTTGGTATTGATATAGCAGAGCTCAATATTGTCCATATGCGCAATGTGCCGCCCAACCCTGCAAATTATGCACAGCGTTCGGGTCGTGCCGGCAGAAGCGGACAGGCCGCAATTGTCTTTACATATTGCTCCTCGCGCTCGCCTCACGACAGGAACTATTTCAAATCTTCCAGCGATATGGTTGCCGGCAAGGTTGTCCCGCCCAAAATAGATCTGAAAAATGAGGAACTTATACTCTCCCATTTTAACGCCTTTATCCTGATGAAGCTCGGATTGAGCAGCCTGCATGTTGCCATATCAGACATTGTTGACATTAGCAACCCGCATGAGCTGCCGCTTAAAACAAAAGTTAAGGACTTTATAGAAGACCAGCACAGTCACTACAGTGGTGAATGGGTAAAGGAATTCAGGCAAGCAGTTTCCGGTATTGTTGACCAGCTTGACGATACCCACTGGTTCGGTGAGAACTGGATGAAAAGCCGGGCCGATACCTTCCTGACCCGTTTTGACAAAGCTTTTAACCGGTGGAGGACACTGTACAGTTATGCTCACCGTATGCAGGAGAATGCAAATCTTATCATAAAAGACCCGACTGTAAAATTCTCCAGCGAGGAATCGAAAGAGGCAAGAAGGCAAAGAGGTGTAGCCGAAAGACAGATTGCCCTTTTGAGAAATG
>PWHJ01000200.1 GCA_003554865.1 Bacteroidota bacterium
ATGTCACGATGCCTGACCGTTACAACAGCCTTGGCTTTTACTTCATCCGGGTTGCTAACTCCTGCAGGCAGATCAACTAATTCCCCTTCAAACTCGTATTTCCCTGATGAACTCGGATTGTATTCCGGGTCTGACTCTTCCGCCCACTCGACATCTATCTCCTCTTCAGTATCATCATAAAGGGTGGCTGTTACAGTATCAGGGAAATCGATATCCTCATACTTAGTACCATAAGAAACCGTGATTTCAACATCATCTACGCTTTCAACTTTCGTATATGCTGGAAATTCATCAATCAATCCCAGTGCATACTGCATGATCATCGTAGCATCTCTTACATTAACCTCGCCATCAGCAGTAACATCTGCAGCCTTGATTTGGTCATCGGTTAAATCTTCAACTTCCAATACATAACGCATAACCAAGACTACATCCCTGACATCAATCTCACCATCATCATTAACATCACCATAGGGGATTCCCGGAGCGCCTGTTGTCACAGAATAAACTGTAAACACCAGGAACAAAACCATGAGCAAAATAAATAATGTCTTAACCCCGGGCTTTGAAATAACATAACCTGGTATAGATTTCATTGTAAACCCCCGCTTTCTTGTTTCAGAATAATCGTATATTTATAGGTTAAAAGAATGCGCCCCTTAAAGGCGATCATCTTTAACGGAGTTAGTGTATACAAATTTGCTCATATGTATCTCCGGTCATCCCTGAAGCTGATATCAATAATTCACTGGGTTAAAGTGGCGGCGATAATATTAACGCCGCCACTTTAATTAATTATACCTTTGTTGCAAGTTAAGAAAGTCTATTTGCTATTCGACTTCGAGTATATCTGCTGCTTTATACCCACTATCCTCTCTACGGAACATGGTCAGGGCATCCTCGGCGCCTGTGGCATCGATTGCATCATAGATCCTGATTTCTACCGTAGTTCCGTGTTCAAGGTCTTCATCTGCCCTGTACCGTATAACACCATCTTCATTTAACCTGGCAACGCCATAAGTCGCTTCTGTGTCGTCGTCATCCTGTGCTTCAAATATAAGACCGCTATCTTCTTCCCAATCAAGATAGATCCTAACCGTACGCGGCCAGGTTTCAAGATCCCCATCCAGGGTAAATTCCACCAGCACAGATTCATTATCTCTTTGCCGGATATCGGAAACCCTGACTTCAGAGAAGCTAGCGGCAATATCTATTTCCTCGGTAAAGGAAAGGCCGCTATCTGAACGGGAGAAAACGACCTCGATATCATCCTGTGCAGAGTTGCTGTCAACACTAACCTCTTTAGCGGTAACTGTTATTTCTGTTCCGGTATCGATATCATCATCTTCAGCGGTAATAGTAAACGTATCGTTATCCAACTCTACATCCAGGTCATTGTTGTCCCATTCAATTGCTTCCTCATCAAAGGTTACTCCAGCATCTACGAGCTCGCTTACATCAATTTCCACATACTCATCTTCCTCGAGGGTGCCTTTCAAGGTGAAGGTAAATTCCACCGTATGGTCATCCTGGCCGGAAGCAAGCAAGTCCACTTCTTCGTATACATCATCGGCAGGCGATTTTAATTCGTACATAGCATCTATAGCTAAATCGCCAAGGCCGGCCACCACGTCGAATTCAGCGACAATAGTAGCTCCTACTTCTGAGCGTTCAAAGACTACTTCGATATCTTCTACAACATCACCAATACCAGTAGTGTCGATTTCTTCTGCTGTAATTGTAAGTACAGTTCCGTCATCGATATTTTCTTCTGCTTCAAATGTGATTACATCATCATCGAAGGAAACATCACCATCAGCTCCATCAACCTCATAGCGAGTATTAAACGGATGGTAATCTATTCCTTCTCCTGCAGCTTCGGTTAAATCGATGGTAAGCTCTTGCCCTTCATCCATGGCTCCTACAAGCTTCACCGAGAATTCCTGGGTTTGATCGTCTATGTCAAAGCTGAGATTTGTGACTTCTGCATCTTCCAGGGTAGGACCTTCTACTGCTGTTGCGGACCTGGTGTAAGTGCCTGCAAGGGTATTACCGGCGCGATCTTTAATTTTCCTTCCCGCGTCGGTGCCAAAACTAACCGTTATTTCTGAGCCTTCCGGGATTGCATCATCTAGCTCGATTCTAAGCCCTTCTTGTTCCTCATCCCGCGATAAAGCATGTATTTTATCTCCATCGTATTCAAGCGGGGTGCCGTCTGCATCTTCCCCGGTGACTCTAACTTCTTCTCTAGCCGGGCCGACATTAATATCGTCACCGGAAGTATTAACTGGTTTGGAAAAATATGCTACAACAAAATTACTTTCCTCAAAGGCAAGTATTTCTTCGAAACGTGGATTTTCATCATCAGGTGTAGCAGTAGTTATATAAACCCTGGGCTGTTCCATGGGCTCATCCCAAACATTGAAGATTTTTTCCGCTCCATCAATGTCAAGTTCTACACGGACTGAATCATTGGCTTCAGGCCTGTAATCAGTATCAGTTATCTTTAAGATAACTTCGTCTTCCGCATCATCTTTTTCGTCAGGGATTTCAACCTCGAAGTTGTCTCCAACATCATCGCCGGCAACCTTCAGGATAATATCATCGCCAGGATCTAAGTCATCATCTGCATAAATAGGAGTATTAAAGTACATCACCACTTCCAAAGCAGCTTCAAGCGCCGAAATTTCAGTAAAATCTGGAATTGGCGGGACTTTTTCTTCTGCTTCTACTCCATTTACCACAAGAACTCCGGACTTGCCTTCCAGATCGACTTCAAGCTCCGCGATTCTGTCATCAGCATCATAATCAACATCTTCTACTTCCACCGATTCATTGCCTACGGTTACCTGGTAATAGTCGGGATCTTCAGCTGCTTCTTCGGCTACGTCTTCAGATAGCTCTACTTCAATGGTGGAACGATCAATTGCTCTTACGCTAACTACTTCTGGTAAATCATAGGGGAATTCGTCGATAATCCCCAGCGCATACTGCATAATTAAAGTGGCGTCGCGAACATCGATTTCTCCGTCACCATCAACATCTGCTCGTCTTTGCTGGTCTTCATCTAACTCTTCCAATACCAGGACGTGCCGCATAACCAGGACTACGTCACGCACATCAACTTCCCCATCGTCGTTAATATCCCCAAGTTTACCGGTTTCGGCAAAAACGGCCGGAGAGAATATAATTAGGAAAAGAAAGATGGAAAGCAAAACGATAGATGTTTTTGCCCCTGCTCTCTTTCTTGTAGATTTCGGCATTTTAATAACCTCACTTTCATTATTAAGTGATTACAAAAAACAGGTAAAATGCATTCAAACAATTAAATACAATTAATCTTTACTTCTCCCTGGTTTAAGTTTATTTATCTCTAATATTTTGCGGACTTTTTGAATTTCCGGAAAGCCACATAACCGACTGCTGCCAGCGCTGCTACAACAATCAGTCCTATAACCAGCGCTGTACCATTAGTTTCTGCTTCAGCGGCAGCCACCTCTTCTTCCCTGTTATCTTCTTCAGGTTGTTCAGGTTCTTCATTTTCCTCCTTATCCACCCCCGCATCGTCAATTCTTACCTTCCCCGAAACTGCCTCGGCTACAGTAAAATCATCTGGAGAGACTACGATCTCTGTAAATTCAAGGGCTGTGGTGCCTTCACCAAGCAAATCAAAGGTTATCTCGCAAACAGTTCCAGAATCTGCGGTATCTGCCAGGGCAGTAACCCACATGAATTTTAGCTGACCTTCGCCATATTCTTTATTCACCATAAACAAGTTGCTTTCCGCATCCTCAACAAGCTGACCGGAATCAGCGGCTACTGGATCAAGCAAGTCCTGGTCAAAGTTAAGCAAGAACTGTCCACCTTCTGTCCCTGCAGCGTTTTCTGCATTTATTTCAATCACAACCTGCTCACCAGGTTTTCCTTCATCTTCAGTTGCTGTAAGCTTTAACCCCTCACCAGCATATACATCCCCTTTAAAAGAAAGAGCCAAGGTCAAAGCAGCTGTTATAAGCAACACCTTTTTGATATTTACTTTTAGTAAAGTGATCATTACTGCATTAACATCCTTTATTTATTATT
The DNA here is from genome assembly GCA_003554865.1 of Bacteroidota bacterium. Classification (GTDB taxonomy): domain Bacteria; phylum Bacteroidota; class Bacteroidia; order Bacteroidales; family PUMT01; genus PUMT01. The sequence goes on from PWHJ01000200.1 coordinate 4,084, forward strand.
AATAAGTAAAACCATATTTAAGTTGATGCGACGGCGACCGATTTATCACCGCCGCATCACTACTTTTAATTATTTATTTTTTATCTTTTTACTTAACTGCTGCCTTACTGCGCTTGATGTAAAACAAGAGCCCGGCCAGCACAACCAGCAACCCCAGTGGCAGCAGGTAGTTCAAATCACCGGTCGGCGGGGTGGGCACTTCCCCTTCCAGTTCCTTGATCCTGTTTTCGCAGGCTTCCAGGGTGGACAGATACTCAAAATCCTCATCTACCGCCCCATAATCTTCCTTCGCCCTGTTGACCAGGGCCCGGGCTGCTTCCACATCTGGCTTGTCATCAAGAGTCAAGACATCAACGTGCGGCAGGGCTAAGATAGCATCGTCTGCTTCCTTAATTGCCTCTAACTTGACAATTTTCTCTTCGGCATCTTCCAACTTACTCAGCTCATCAAAGTCATCATCTACCGCACCCAGTTCTTTGGCCTTGTTCACAAGGTCGCGAGCGTTTTCAACATCCTCCTTGTCGGCAAGAGTAATGTCTTCTACGGCAGGAAGCGCAGCAATTGCTTCATTTGCCTCATCGATTGCCTGTTGCTTTTCATCTACCGGTTCTTCATAAACAATGCTTCCAGCGCTGGGATCAGCTGCTTCTACACCCTCAGGAGAAAAGACAATGTTGCTGAAGGTTAAATCCGTTTCCCCTTCTTCAAGGATTTCAAAGTCAATTGTTCCAATCACTCCGGAATCTTCTTCAGCACCTTCAGCAATAACCCACATTATTCTCAGCTTGCCATCTTCCAGCTCAAGGTTGTAGTCAAAAAGGTTACCCGATATATCATCGGGTACCATTGCTCCTCTTGATGCGGATACTGGCTCGACAACATCATCATCGAAGGAAAGGTCAAACTGACCACCTTCATGATCGAGTGCATTTTCAGCTGTTATTTCAACAGTAACCTCATCACCAACATCCCCCGACTCATCACTGACGCCTAACTTGACTCCATCGGAAGCAAAAGCAGCCAACGAAAAGGCCATCAGCAAAGCTACGCTTAAAGCCAGCGTTACCAACAATGGTTTTTTCTTTTGTAAGCACTTCATTTTCAGTACACCCCTTTATTTTTCAAAATATCCGATCTTAATGAGGTTTCAAACTACCCTCCTTTATTTCTCCTTCTAGAATAGCAGTAACCCCTTATTAATTTTTACCTGTAGGTCCTTTTACTGTATCTTTTATGCTTATTTCTTCCATACCTTTTGCCAACGAACAGCAAACCAG
>PWHJ01000146.1 GCA_003554865.1 Bacteroidota bacterium
AAAAAGACTTCGTTCGGCTTTGCCTCACTACGCTATTTTGATCTCAATGGGCGACCCAATAAAAAACCGGGTGGATCAGTTTATTTTGGCAAAGGTGGGTCAATTCATTTTAGCGTCGAAGCTTAATCTCTCAAAGTTTGTTCTTGCCCCTACAAAAAAAGAATATTTCTTATAAGGTATGAAGCTTCTATTTCTATAATCTATGGCATCTACTGCATAACCCATATCTAAAAAGATCTTCGCTATTTGAGCTGACTCCCAAAAATGAGTGTGGCTTTTGTATTCCGCAGGATTTTTTTTTGATATCCATGGTTCTATAATATACGATATAAGCGCATCACCTTTTTTTGATATATCAGGTTTTATTGATACAACTGCTTTATGCAGTAGTTCATCCTGATGTCTATTTATTTCGTATCCTGCTTTATATAAGTATTTTTTAACTATTTTTTTAAAATTCATCTTTTATCCTGAATATATTTTTTAGCTAATCTTTTTGATTTAGTCACTATTGAATGCAGTATATTTTCTTTTTTTTCTACATGTTTTTTTTCTAACTTTATTATATTTAAAGGAAAAATATGACCGTAGTCTTTTAGCTTATTTGAAAAATGATTGTCTGCAATAAAACACTCTTCGTGGAATCCTTTCCAGTCTTTATACCATGTCCAGCAATTATTTTTTTTATAAATATTTTTTAATTTTTCAGATAATATATTGTTTGTTTGAAATGTTATGTATTTATTTTCAAATCCTGAAATATATTCAATCATAAAGTCAAATGATTTGTTGCTGCAATAGTTTGAGTACCATAAGTTAAACTGATACTCTTGTCTTATATCACTCAACACACGGTATATTTGTACATGTTCACAGTGTCCATATTCACCCCATGGGTTGTGCGAGAATACATTTTTATACTCTTTAAGATTTCTTGAAAAATACTCTTTTAGTAAGTTGTAATTTTTTTCATAATTTTCATTTCTTTCACTTTTTTTGTTAGTATTCATTCCGAACCGTGTTGGCTTTGGCTTTTTCCAGTCGGTGTCATGAAATGTTTCCGATTCATCCAGTCCAATACAGGTGATATTCGGCAGTGGATATTCATTGAGACTTCTGCGTCTGCCTTCACTCCATTGAGGTCTTGAGGGACAATTCAGAAAAACAAAAAAGATTTTGTCCACTTTGGAAATTATGGAGCTGAAGAAAAGCGCCTCGTCGTCTGGATGAGCAACAACAAGAACCGATTTTTCAAACATCTTTGATATGTTCATGTTCAGCTTTTTTTATGTGCCATTCAATTGTTTTTTTCAAGCCCTGTTCAAGGGAGTATTCAGGCTGCCAGGCTATTAAACGCGTGCTTTCGATTGTATCAGCTGTTCTAATCTGTTCCATGGGTCGGTCTGGAGATGAACCAAATCTAGGTTCCTGCCTTACATTCATCATTTTAAATATGTTCCCGACGACCTCACGTATAGAAACCAGAGCACCAGAACCCAAATCAATTGTCTGTCCAGCTGAGTCCGGATGAAGCGCAGCCTGTATTAAGCCTTCAACAACATCTTCAACAAATATCCAGTCTACTTTCCGCTCACCGCTGCCAAGCTCTGGAAGTTTTTCCTCCAGCAGTGAATTGATCACATAAGGGATTATTTTTTTTACATTGGGTTCACCCGGACCGTAAGTCATAAAAATGCGTGCAACCACTACCGGGAGGCCATAAAGAGCGTAAAACATCCGCCCGTAAGCGCTGGAAGCCAGCTTTGCAGCTGCATATGGCGAGGAAGGAACAATGTGTCCATTTCCCAGCACCGGCTCTTCCAGCGATCCGGCTAAAACTATCCTCCTGCATGGGATTTCTGCCGCAGCAGTAAGCAGATTTACGGTTGAAGTGAGATTGCTGTGAAAAGTGGGTAGAACCAGGTCTAACTGTCGTCCACCTACAGCATATCCTGCCAGATGGATAATTATATCAGGGCGAATGCTGTTCAGAAGCCGGGAGGCTTCCTCTAATCTGGAAAGATCACCCTGCCACCAGTGGGGGCACGAAGAAGAACTGCTGATCATTTTTCTGGAAAGGGCATGCACATCCGCCCTGCACATGCAAAGCCTGCGGCATAGATGTGGTCCAATGAAGCCGCTGGCTCCAGTCACCAGGATCTTATACCGGGAAAGTTCCCGCTCACAACTCTTCATGTTTTTGTTCCATCAAGTGATTATATGTAAAACTTTTTCCTGTTTATGCACAGGGAATCAGCAGGCCATGCTTTTCCAGCAGATGGGCTGCATCCCTTATCAGCCAGAAATCAAGGCAGGATTTGTCGGCGATATCCAGCAGGGAATGCATTCCATCCGATTGGTTCAAAACCCAGAGTAAAGCAATCTGGTCCACAAGTCCTTCGTTTTGCCCCCCGATATATTTATACAGCCCTCTTTTTCCCAGGTGAGGTTCGCACTCTGGGTTTGTGTTCAGGTATTTACGGTTTGCCTCTATAAGATCCAGTACAAGGAGGATTTTTTCCAGGGAATCACCAAGATATTCAGCAGTCACAAGGTCCGGGTTGTCTTTCGAGGTATGATATTCAGGATAACGCCCGTAAGGTGTTCGCATTAAACAGCCCACAGGAAGGTTGAAGCCTGGAGAACAGTATTGCCTTTCATCATAGCCATACGGTGAAAAATCCATTATTTCATGGTCAGTGTTTTGCGTATTAAGCATGTACATCATGCATTGATCTATCTCTGCGTTTCCTTGACGGCTTTTTTTGTAGGTAAAAGGACCAGGATCGCCAAGACAAGCCAGAACCAGCCCATGCCTGATGCTGGCAATTTTCTCCCTGTTAAGAGCCAGCCAGGTTATGGAACCAATTGTGCCGGGTATGAACAAAATACGGTATGAATAATAAGGAGATCTTCTGCTTAAAATATTTCCCAGAAAGGTTGCCAGAACTGTTCCGGAAAGGTTATCATTACAAAGAGAAGGGTGGCATACATGACAGGATATGAGAAACTCCTGATCAATGCTTCCCTGGACAAGACACTCCCCATAAGTCAGATGACCATTTTCCAGAGAAGAATCAATAACCACCTCGTATTCATCATCCTTAAGCTCCATCAGTTGATTGTGACTCAGACAGAACCCCCAGTCCTCCTGGTAGTAAGTGGTCCGGTAAGGAATCCAGTCGGGTCTGTGGGGAAGGGTATAGAGGTGTTTTTGGAGCTCAGACAAAGACATTTTTCTGTGCACCGGCATGCTGTACCCTACAACATGCAGATTGGAGCTGCAAAAGTCTATAACCCTTTTTCCCTGTGAATCTTTAATGTATGCATCCCTGATGTTCCATTCTCTGGGCACGGTCCAGTCAAAGACTCTGGTTCCTGTGGGAATTTCATGAATCTGCAGGGGCAGCCGGTTATTGATGAGGTTCAGCGTTTCCCTGAGGCCATTTCCGGTTATGCTGCGGCATATGGGATACAGGGTGCACAAAAGATCGTGCATCTCATGAGCAGCTTGATTCAGATCCAGATTTTCTTTCAGGCTGTTGTGGTTCATGTTTTACTATACCAGTTGTGTTTTAGGGAAAAAGATCCGGGTATTTCTGGTCCTGGATGGAAACAGTTTTGACTTCAACAGGCCACTCGATGCCAAGTGCAGGATCGTCCCATCTTACTCCCCGGGAGTGTTCCGGGGAGTAATGTGTGGACATTTGATAGAAAACCTCGGAATTGTCATCCAGAGATATGAATCCGTGGGCGAATCCTTCCGGGACATAGACCATACAGCGATTATCCTGGGACAGTTCAGTGCCCACCCACATGGTACAGGTGGGAGAATATTCCCGCAGATCTACGATTACATCGAATATTCTGCCCATGGTACATCGAATAAGTTTTGCTTCGGCATGAGGTTCTGCCTGGTAATGCATTCCCCTTAACGTGCCGGCCTGTTTGTTGAATGATATGTTGCACTGGACAAAGTCCGTTTTTATTCCATGTTGACTGAATTCCCGGTTGCACCAGGTACGGGCGAAAAACCCCCTTTGGTCTTCCAGGCGTTGGGGATGGATGATAAATGCACCTTGGAGCTTTGTTTCGGAGATGACCATCAATATACTCCGGGTTCCGGGATAAGCACCACGAACATAGCATTCCAGTCCCTGATACAGGACATTTGTTCCATGATTTCATCTTTCAGGTTCCAGGGCAGAATCACTAAGTAGTCCGGTTTGGTTTCCCTGATGCATTCCGGATGAAATACCGGTATGCGTGTGCCGGGGAGGTAATGCCCCTGTTTATGGGGATTTCTGTCCACTGTGAATTCAATGAATTCCCTGCCCAGGCCGCAGTAGTTGAGCAGGGTATTACCTTTGGCCGGGGCACCGTATCCGGCGGTTCTTTTGCCTTGCGCTCTGGCCTGGATAAAAAAATCCCTTATTTTTTGCCTGGTATTCTTTATCTTATGGTTAAAAGCAAGGTAGTACTCTATATTGGTTATCCCTGTTTTTTCTTCCCTTATCTGAAGCTGTTGCACCCTCTCTCCCACTGGCCTGGACTGGTCTTCAGAGTGCCGGGCATATATTCTCAACGATCCGCCATGACTGGAAAGTTCTTCCACGTCAAAAAGGGTCAGCCCGTGAGCGGCAAAGACCCTGGAAACAGTGGTGAAAGAAAAATACGAAAAATGTTCGTGATAGATGGTATCGAACTGATTTTTATCCACCAGCTGCATGAGATGAGGAAACTCCATAGTGATTATGCCCTCATTTTTTAAAACCATCTTCATTCCCTGCACAAAATCGTTTAAGTCAGGGACGTGAGCCAGGACGTTATTGCCTATCAACAGGTCTGCCTTGCGATTATCGTCAGCAAGCTTTCCGGCCAGTCCTGTGCCGAAGAATTCAACCATGGTGGGGATGCCAGCTTTAATGGCAACTCTGGCAACATTGTCTGCAGGCTCTATTCCCAGTACAGGGATTGATTGCTGCTGAAAATACTGGAGAAGGTAACCGTCGTTGCTGGCAATCTCCATGACCATGCTTTCAGGGCCCAGCTTGAATCGCTGCACCATTTTCCGGGCGTATTCTCTGGCATGCTGCAGCCAGGTATCAGAGTAGGAAGAAAAATATGGGTAATCGAAAAAGATTTTGTCCGGCGTCTCAAATACCGGCATCTGAACCAGAAAGCAGCTATCGCATACATAGGCATGCAGGGGATAGAAGCTTTCCTCCATATTAAGCTGTTTCTGGCTTAGATAAGAATTGGACAACGGGGAAAGGCCCAGGTCGGCAAATGAATGCGTCAGCTTTCTATTGCAGAACCGGCATTCTAATGCATTTTC
>PWHJ01000175.1 GCA_003554865.1 Bacteroidota bacterium
AAAATACAAAACCTCATGGTCATCCAGGGCCTGTAACAAGGCCCTTTGATCATCTGTAAGATTAGCCGATATGTAAGTACTTTTAACCATGCAATTACCTTTTGTGTAACAATCAACCCCAAATTTTAGGGTTTTTTGTCACATGAAGTGCAAAGTAACAATTTTTTTAGGAACTTCCGGCATTATTATCGAAAGAGTTTACCTAAAAGGTCAGGCAGGATTGTTTTGTTTAAAACAACTTGTTGTAGTTATTCCTTATTTCCTTCATCACCAGTTTGCCCATTATCATTTCTTTCATCACTTTCATCAATTTTATTATTATCATCATTATTTGCTTCATCTTCGGAACTCTCCTGATATTCCCTTCTTTGCCAATCGGCTGCAATCCTTTCCCAATCCACAGTTCTTTCTGACTTCCTTGTCCAAACATTCCAAAAATCAGGATCTTCTGATTGAGGTTGATGTTTCTCAGGAAGTGCATTCATTCGAACCATAACCGGAATTTCAGTAGCCCATCCCATAAGGATCGCATTTTGAGAGGGAAGAGATGGTAGTTCTCTTAGTAATCCTTTTAAATTATCAGGCACAAATCTTTGGACTAATTCCTGGTCTTTGTCATTGCTAATTCTATGAAGCAAGAATGTATTGCATTGCGAAAGAACAGTTGGAGAAAGTTCCGAAGGACGTTGAGAGGACAATACCAAACCGAGCCCAAATTTTCTTCCCTCTCTGGCAATTCTTTCAAACACCTGACAACAGACAGTTCCTGTATTATTCCCATCCTGATTGGAATAACGATTGACAAAAGTATGAGCCTCTTCCATAACCAAACAAGTTGGCAACACTTTTCCTTTATCGTGTAAATCCCGGTATCTTTGTAAACCTTCAAAAATAATCCTTGCTATACTGGCTGTTACAATGTTAACTATATCTGATGGAATCAATGACAAGTCGATTATTGCAATTTTATTACTATCCTCAGTATGGTTGCCAACATAACCATCTAACCAATCACCTAATCTCTCGTCCTCTTCCATTTCTGTTATTGAGCTCATTCTTTCATCGTTAAGAAGGGTTCTTATTCTTGCAATTAAAAATTCGAACCATTGTGGATTGCCAGAGTTTCGAGCAAGAAAATTAATGTCATTTATTAAGTCAGAAGAAGAAAAGGGTATTGGGGTATCTTCATTTAGAGGTACAGTATCCTCCAAGTCCCCACCCAATTGATCAATTGAATCCTCAACAGTTTCTAATAATTTTTCCACATCTTCATAATCCAAGGGTTTATTATATCCTTTATCATTGAAGACTTTTTTGTTTATAACGTCATCCAATAAATTAAAAATTGGATCAATTTCTGAAGAAAAAGATGTTTGTGAATTGTCGTTTATATACCTTAAGGAGTCTTGAGTAGTCCTCAATAGTTCAATAAAACGCCAATATGCCCCTTGATTTGGTAGTTCAAAAGGGGAATTATCCTTTTTTTCTCTATTGAGCCTATTGTAGCAACCTTGTAGGAATGTGGTTAAATCTTCTATTTCTTGATCTCTGCTATCAAAGGCAGCTTGAGAATTTCGCCTTAACCTCAATGCCTGTTGTAAAATAGGTCTTTGGGCACCTTCACTCGCATTAGTAAATGAACTCCATTCTTGAGCATTCCATAACCAAGAAGGAGCCCTTAATTTATTCTCATCCTGAGATGGCTGAAGTTTAAATACTTTGGTAAATTTAGATATTGGATCATTATCATTTTCCCCTTTAAATGCCTTTTTGTATTCACCATTGGGATCAAGAATAATAAATCTGGCATTAGGGTGGGCATTTTCTTTACTTGCTTGCTCCAGTGACCATCTTATTAAACCCGCTACTGAACAAGATTTCCCACTTCCGGTGTTGCCCAATACAGCCAAGTGTCTTCCAAAAATTTTGTCCGGATTGATTTTAACCTTTGCATTTCCAGCTAAAGGACTATTGCCAATCTGAACCGGATTATCACTGGATTCTATAATGGAATTTAGTTGAGCATCCGTTGGAATCAGAACACCCTCCCCAACCGAAGGGAAAGTATCCGCACCTCGTTCAAATTTGTAGTCAACCTCACTATTAGAATCCACAACCTTTTTTAAAGTACCTAAAGGGTTTAATTTTAGCTTTCTTAAAGGGTAAGGAAGATCAACCAAACCAAAATCTTGTAATCCTTTTATTTTCGGATAATCAGAATGTTCAATGGTAAGCCATTCAACTTGCCCCACCAGAAAACCTTGTTCATTGGGAACAATCAGATAACTATTAACTTTGGGAAATGCTCTTGGAGTAGTTGTGTTAAGTGCTACGGAATCAGGAGTATCCGTGTTTAATAACACTTTTATTTCACTTGGGGAAACAAATTCAATGGTCCCTACTCTTAATGATTCCGTATCTTCAAACGGCGTCTGGGTCATGTTTCTGGATTTTGGTTTTCCTTATTATGCTCATTTTCTCCTTGTCCATTTTCACTCTGATTAGATTTTGCATACCCTCTTTTCCGTAGTAATTCTTCCATTCTACTTGTAACCTTATCTATGGCAGGTTTAGGGAGATAATTATTAACCAGATTCTCAATATTCCCTAAGTGATTCCCTATTAAAAGACTTATTTGAGCAGGTCTTCCAATTCTGTCGTAAAATTGTTTTATTGTGCCTAAATTGTCATTGTACGAAATGATAACAAGGTGAGTTGAAGGTATGCTCAGCATATCCTCAATTACCCGGTTAATATGGCTATCAGCAAAGCCATAACCATAAGTGACTAATGTGCTATTGGGTCTGCAATTGGCCGCTGCAAAATCCCGGAATAACTCAACATAGGGATAACCTGCGGTATCCCTATCCTTTGCTTCATTAGGATAAATCATCAGATTATGCATTGAAGAATCTTCTAATCCGGGGACATTTATAAATGGCTTTATATCAGTTGCTCCGAAAGGAACTCCCAGCTTATGGACTTCTCCATTAGAATAAAACCAATCTAATGAACCATGAAGCTTGGTAAATCTTGCTACACCCTCAAGGTATCGTGGTTCTCCTCGAATTCCAGGAGGGTCGTAGTGCATATCAATATTCATACGAGACGCCCTAAATATAGGTTTTAAATCCCCGATAAATCTGTCCAAAAGATGAAGACCGGCTAATTCTGAACCCGTTTCAATTAAACGATCATAGTTTGTAGTAAAAATATGCAACCGATCCCTTGTTCCGGTTCTACTTGCAAAACTCATCAAGAAATTGACGAGGTAGTTCAGAGCGTTATCCTCAACTGCTTGTTCGATTATCTTTTTTTCATCTTGTAAGATGGAGTTGGAAAAATTTCCTAACAGCGTTTGAATTTCATTTGCTAAATCATTCTTTTCTTGAATTAATGATTGTATAGTTTCATCTTCCGATTCACCTTCATTGATGCAGTATAGTTCTATGCCTCTAATTAATTCATTAGCAACCCTTAATTGGTCTTCAAAATTTCCCTTAGAGCGGTTGGCTTCATTTGCTGATTCTTTAGCCGCTTGGTCTATTTTTTCTTTAAAGGTTGTAAATCCCTGAGCATCCATTCCGGTAGCACCTTCTCCTGTAGCTTTTCTATGAATGGCTTCAGTTAGGCCGGAGCCAAGAAGAAGGGAGAAATGTTCTGTCTGAAATAAAGAGGTTAACCAGGGCTCAATACGTTCTCTTAGTTTACTTGTATCAAAAGTTTCTCCATCCTTTAACCAACTGGCTTCTTGACCTTCACTTAGACGATAATTCCCATCACCATCTATTCCAAACAGTATCGGTTCTTGGTCTTCCCGGGTTTTTATGGCTTGTTGTCCTTCTTGGGTTATCATTTGATTAAACATTTAATTCTTCAAAACTAAACTCCTCATACATCTCCCTACCAAAAGGCACCTCCGGATCTACCACCAACACTTCATCATAAGTCAGGTCATAAAGCTTGTAAACCATGAGGTCAATTTGTTGCTCTTCTTCATTTGTATCCTGTCCAGATTCCTTTTTCTCCAATATTTCCTTTGCCAATTGTTCGATTTTCGCTTGCTCCTCAGCCGAAGGGGGTACAATTGGCAAATCCTTCAAATACCTTCTTGAATAAGAATAAAACCCACCTCGGAAAATGGTGGAATGGCTTTGGAGATAATCATCAATGAGGCTACTGTTAAGGATCCCTAACAAGCAATGGTATGAGATTCCTGCATTCTGTTTCAAGACAATTCCATAGCCACCTGCATTGCCACCTCCCACAAATCGATATTCCCCTTGTTCGTCAAGCACCATTGAGGCTTTGCTTGCCAAGACCTGGGTCATGATTTTAGGTTGTCCGAATTCAGCAATATTTTGTGTCCTGCCGTATCCATACCATCCTTCATGATCCATTTTCCCTTTCTCCCGCCCACGTAACTTATCCTCACAACGCTTCAAATATTCCCAGACCTTTGGGTAATTCGCTTTGAGTTTTTTGGGCGGTATCAATTCAGCCTTTCCATCTTGAATTTGATAAGGAAAAATGATGTAGAGGTTCTGAAAATCTATCTTGTAACGTTTGATCTCCCCGCCTTTAAGCAAGGGTTTCATGAAATGATCCTCTAATTCCACATGTTCCTCAAGGTATTTAGAATAATATCCCTGGTTCGTCTTCCTTAAAATGTAAACAGGATCAGCACTTGTAACCAATCCTTGAAAAATTTTCTCTGTTAGCTTCCCTAATGGAGTACCTGCTTCTTCTAATTTTTCAAAAGCCGCACTTTTTGCAGGATTATGAAAATTCCAATTGCTTTTTGAAAGCTGGTCGTTTTTTATGGTTATTTCCTCAATGCTCGAATGGATACCGTTGTTAATAAACCTGATAAAGTCCTCTTTGGAAGGGTTGTTTTGGAAACTGATGTATTGCGCTTCTTTCTGTTGTGCTTTTTTCAGGTGAAGGATGCAGGTATAATTGGTAGCGGTATTGAACATCTGAGCGGCCTTGAAATCAAGGATCTTGCAGAGCCACTGTTTTTTACTGATCAGGTTCCTTAAACCTTCTCCATAGTCAGCGTTAAAGAATTTTGTTGGCTGTATGTAAATTAAGCTACCTCCTTTTCTCAGCAATTCCATTCCCTTTTCTACAAAGAGGACATAAATATCGTAATTTTTGGTTGCAGCCTTATAGTTTTGATTGTACTGCTTTGTTGTAGCAGATGGCAAGCTTTGTATCCGGATATAAGGCGGATTTCCGATCACAATGTCAAACTTGTTCAGGCCAAACATCCATTCGGGATCAAACCAATCGGCCCGGGTATTGGGGTCAAAGGCATTCCAG
>PWHJ01000152.1 GCA_003554865.1 Bacteroidota bacterium
GCGGCTTAAATATAAATGGAAGCATATAATATGCTGACTAATAAACATATAGATGATTTTAATATAAATTAATGCGCTTGAGCAGTAATAACTTAAGTCAAGTGCGAAACTTTAGTAACTTATTGAATATTAGCTTAATAAACCATATCTGTATGAGTAAAAAGATATACCAAAAAGCTGACTGATTTTGCAGATTTTTTTATTCAAAGAGACAAAAAGCAAACCGGTTTTAGGGCTGTGTCAATTATATTATTTCAAATTATTTACTGATTTCATTATATTGCACTGAAAAAGGGAGCCTGAAAAGGCTTAAGCTCAAAGTAATATAAAAACAAACCATGGAAACAATTGTAACTCTTTTTGAAAACAGCGCGGCAAAATACAGCAGTAACCCCCTGATGCTGGAGAAAAGAGATGGCAAATACCGTGCAGCAACCTACAGCGAAATAAAAGAGGAAGTTTATGAGTTTGCGGCAGGTTTGGTCTCTATGGGAGTAAAAAAAGGGGACCGGATTGCCTTGCTTTCGGAAGGCCGTAACGACTGGGTTATTTCAGAACTGGCAATTTTATACGCCGGAGCTGTAAATGTTCCTCTATCTGTTAAACTGGGAGATGCCTCGGAAATTAAATTCCGCCTGGAGCACTCCGGAGCAAATATCATAATAGTTTCAGCAGGACAGGCATACAAACTTGAAAAATTGAAAGATAAACTGCCTAAACTTAAAAAGGTCATACTGCTCGACAAAACCGTATCAGCTGGCAAAAACGAACTATTTTTCCATGATATAAAAGAAAAGGGGAAAGAATTCCTTAAAAAAAAACGTGAAAAATTTGATCAAATATGGCAATCTGTTGCTCCCGGGGATTACGCCAATATATGTTATACTTCGGGAACAACAGCCGACCCGAAAGGAATAATCCTTTCCCACAGGAACTACACAGCAAATGTTGAACAGGCAAGAAGCCTCATGTATGTGCCCCAGTGGTACACAACTCTTCTCATACTTCCATGGGACCATTCATTTGCCCATACCGCCGGAATATATACACTGATCTCTGCCGGCGCAAGTATGGCTTCGGTGGAACCGGGCAAAACCCCTCTTGAAACGCTCAGGAATATACCGAAAAACATTAAGGAGGTGAGACCTGTATTTTTATTAAGTGTACCTGCTCTGGCAAAAAATTTCCGCAAAAACATAGAAAACGGGGTTCGTGAAAAAGGCCCCGTTGCAGAAAGGCTTTTCAGTGCCGGCCTTGGGGTTGCATATTTTTACAACGGCATTGGGTGGGACAGGGGAAAAGGCTGGAGGTTATTGCTGAAGCCCCTGGTCAAGATCTTTGATACTCTCCTATTCAGGAAAGTCAGAGAAAATTTCGGCGGAAGATTAAAATTTTTCATAGGCGGAGGCGCGCTTCTTGATATTGAACTGCAGCGCTTCTTCTACGCTCTTGGTATTCCCATGTTTCAGGGATATGGACTATCGGAGGCTTCTCCCATTATCTCTTCCAACTCCGAAAAGTCCCACAAGCTTGGCTCATCGGGCTACCTTGTAAAAAACCTGGAGTTGAAAATATGCGATGACAACGGACTGGAGCTCCCCGTGGGAGATAAAGGCGAAATTGTGGTAAAAGGGGAAAATGTAATGGTTGGATACTGGAAAAATGAGGAAGCTACAAAATCGGCATTGAAAAACGGCTGGCTTCATACCGGAGATATGGGTTATATGGACAGTGACGGCTTTCTCTATGTGCTGGGGCGCTTTAAAAGCCTGCTGATATCGGATGACGGAGAAAAGTACAGTCCCGAAGGGATTGAAGAAGCTTTCATAGAAAACTCGAAATACATTGAGCAGTGCATGCTCTATAACAACCAGAACCCTTACACGGTATGCCTTCTGGTGCCAAACAGGGAAGAGCTGAAACGGTGGCTTAAGCAAAAAAACCTTAAGATTGAAACCCACCAGGGGCAGGTTGCAGTTTTGAAAATGCTCGAATCAGAAATAAATGAATACCGCATCGGAGGGAAATATGAAAAAATGTTCCCCCAAAGATGGCTTCCGTCATCTGTAGCGGTCCTTGAAGAGCCATTTACCGAATCAAACCAGCTTTTAAACAGCACCCTTAAAATGGTCCGCGGCAGGATCACCGGACGCTACAGGGAGAGAATAGAATATTTGTTTACATCCGAGGCAAAAGATATTTGCAACAAATATAATATTGAAGCTGTTAAAAAGCTGCTGCAGGAAAAATAAGTCTTCCCTGTTTTAGTTTATGGCAACATAATTTTATATTTGCATTCTCGTTTCATGTAATGATCGTTATGTAAATAAAAGAGCCCTGATGAAGGATTTTTTAAAATTTATTACTACAAAAATATTCTGGAAACATTTTGGCATTGCCTCGGGAATATTGTTAGCGCTGGCTTTATTGTTTTTTGTTGGATTACATTTGTACACACGCCACGGTCAGGCCATAGCCGTACCTGATATGAGAGGTCTTTCAATAGAAGAAGTACACCAGGTAGCAAACGCCAAAAACCTTCGCTATGAAGTGACAGACTCGGTCTTCCAAAGTGAGGATAAAAAGGGACTGGTTATTGATCAAAGTCCGCCACCCGACTTTAAGGTAAAAAAAGACCGTACCATTTTCCTTACCATTAACGCAATGACACCCGAAAAGGTGAAAATGCCGAATGTGGTTGGTGTATCCCTGCGCCAGGCCAGAGCAATACTTGAAACACAAGGGCTGAATGTGGATACACTCAGGTACGTCCCGGACATAGCAGTCAATAATGTACTGGAACAGCACCATAACGGTAAAGAAATTAAGCCGGGGGAAATGATAGTTAGAGGTTCGGATGTTGAGCTGGTTCTTGGCGGCGGACTTAGCGAGCAGAGCACCACCGTTCCGGATCTGGTCTCGCTTGAACTTGAAGATGCAAAAGACAAGGTTATTTCCCATTCCCTTAATGTTGGGGCCACCGTTTTTGATACAACAGTCAAATCAGCTGATGATTCAATAAAGGCTTTTGTCTGGAGGCAAAGGCCGGAATATAACGATGAGGAAACGACTTCCATAAAGATGGGGTCAACGGTTGACCTGTGGCTGACCCTTGATTCGACCAGACTGCCGCAACCTGACACACTTGATTTTTTTCTTGATTCGATAAAATATATTTTGCCTGATCTTAAAGACGTTGATATTGAGGAGCTTCTCGAACAATAGCCAACGTACTGATTGTTACAGGTTATTTTCAAAGCACATTAACCCGCTTTTCCATGGCCAAAGAACCTTCCAGTGAATCTTTGAACGAACATGGGGAACTTTATGAACATTTCAGGATTGAGGTTGATCCCGGGCAAAGCCCGATACGGGTAGATAAATTCCTTGTTGCACGTATTGAGAACGTCTCCCGCAACCGTATTCAAAATGCCGCGTCCGCGGGAAATATCCTTGTAAATGACAAGCAGGTGAAGTCAAATTACAAAATCAAGCCGCATGATGTGATCAGTATTGTTATGGCACACCCGCCAAGGGAAGTTGAGATCATACCCCAGGACCTGCCCATTGAGATAATTTATGAAGACGACCACCTGATTGTAATAAACAAGGAGGCGGGCATGGTGGTACACCCCGGTCACGGCAACTACAGCGGAACACTTGTAAATGGGCTTAGCTGGAAGTTTAAGGATAACCCCCTTTTCAAAACCGGAGAGCTGAGGCCCGGACTGGTTCACCGTCTTGATAAGGACACCTCGGGGGTAATTGTTGTTGCAAAAAACGAAACGGCAATGAACAAGCTCGCCCGCCAGTTCTATGAGAGAAGTATAACGCGCAAATACACCGCGCTTGTCTGGGGCAATCCCGATCCACCCGAGGGAACAATAACGGGCAATATAAGAAGAGACCCTAAGGACCGCCGGAAAATGAGGGTTTTTCAAAACGACTCTGCAGGCAAACATGCTGTTACACATTACTGTGTAACAGAAAAACTGGGCTATGTAAACCTGGTTGAATGTACACTTGAAACGGGGCGCACTCACCAGATAAGGGCACATTTCGAATATATAGGTCATCCGGTTTTCAACGACGAAAGATATGGGGGCAGCAGAATACTGAAAGGTACTTTGTTCGGCAAATACAGGCAGTTTGTCCAAAACTGCTTCACTCTGATGCCTCGTCAAGCCCTTCATGCAAAATCACTGGGATTTACCCATCCGGAAACCAGGGAAAAAATGTTTTTCGAAACTGAGCTTCCCGAAGATATGAGGAAGGTGGTCGAGAAATGGAGAAAATATATTTCTGGCCGGGAAACGGCCTGAGCTAAAAAATTTTTTATATAAATCGGTTAAAAATTATGCAAAATATAGCAATCGTAACGGGAGGCTATTCATCCGAGTTACCGGTCTCACTTAAAACCGCCGCAACAGTGGCCAGTAATCTGGACAAAAGCAAATTCTCCCCTTTCATTATAACGGTTGAAAAAAACAAATGGTTTTTGGGAACTCCTCAAGATCAGGGTCCCGAAGTAGACAAAAATGATTTCAGTGTAACCCTTGATGGGAAAAAAATTAAATTCGACTGTGTTTTTATGACCATTCACGGTTCACCCGGTGAAGACGGAAAACTTCCCGCCTATTTCGACATGCTTAAAATACCCTACACATCGAGCAATGTCTTAACTTCATCGCTCACTTTCAACAAACATGCAACAAAGATTCACCTCGGCAATACCGGATTAAACACACAGGAAGGTATACTGATGAGAAAAGGGGAGGACATTCCTTCAAAAACGGCAGCCGCCAAAATAGGTTTTCCCTGCTTTGTAAAACCCAACAGCGGGGGATCAAGCATAGGAATAACAAAAGTCAAGCAGGAGAATGAGCTGGAAAATGCCCTGAAAAAAGCTTTTGATGAAGACGATGAGGTCTTGGTTGAAAAATGCATAGAAGGGGTTGAAATTACCGCAGGAATATTAAAAACAAAAACCAGGGAGCTTATTTTCCCATTAACCGAACTTGTACCAAAAACTGAATTTTTTGACTATGCGGCAAAATATGAAGGTGCTTCCGAAGAGATAACACCTGCACGCCTGCCTGAAAAAGCGGTTAAAGATTTTGCACGCACCTCCTCCTATATATATGATTTACTGCAATGCAGAGGAATTGTAAGAATAGACTACTTTTACGACAACGGCAAGATCTATTTTATGGAGATCAACACGGTTCCCGGTATGACCGAGGCAAGTCTCATTCCCCAGCAGATAAGAGCCATGGGAATGAGCCTTTGCCAGGTTTTCACATTGGCAATCGAGGATGCCATTTTCAGCAAAAGCCAATAAATTAAAAGAATCAGAAAACCCACCTGTACATAAGCCTTAAGTCTCTGCCGGGCATGGCATAATGCCTGTCCTCAACCCTTGAGAGGTGATCCCGGTATTTTGTATCCATAACATTGTCAACTCTGAGAACAATGCTGTGGTTACCCCTTTCATTTATACGGTAACCTGCCTGCAATCCCAAAAGTGTATAGCCTTCTGTTACATCCTCTTTTGGCGCTACCCTGTCCTGGGTAGCAGCATGTCTCACTCTGGCAGCTAACCAGCCCCTTCCGTAATCGTATTCGATCTCTGAATTAATCCTGAAGGGAGGAATAAAGGGCAGATACTCCCTGTCACCGGTAGTTCTGCGGGCATTTACATAATCCATACCCACATCGAGCATCAAGCCCTCAACAGGGATCACCTTCATGGAAAACTCACTTCCGAAAAACCTTGCATCCTCATCAATATATTCAAATACCGGAAGCTGTGATCCCGTGTCTGTTTCCCCGGTTGGTTCAAAAATTATATAATTGTCAAAATAATTGACATATCCGGTAAGCTCAAAAGTAAATGCCCCGTTTTTCCAGTTTATGAACATATCCGCCCCGTGACCTATTTCATCTTTAAGATCGGGATTCCCCAATTCATATACCCCTGAACATAAATGAGGGCCGTCTGCAAACAGCTCCTCAACAAGGGGGTTGCGATGCGAACGGGCAAACTGGCTCCCGATTTCAATATTTTCTGAAGGCCTGAAATTCATTCCGACAGAACCGGTAAAGTTTACTGCATTCCTTGTTTTGGTAACATCGGGAAAAACATGGTTGGGCAGTGCACTAACGTGATTCACATCCATTCTTAAACCTGTCTGCAGGCGAAACCAGTGTGTGACAGGAATTTCCTGAAATGTAAACAAACCTGCATTTATTCTCTCTTCACCCGGGGTGAAAGCCTCCTCCCCGCCTATCTCAAGGTTGTGACCATGCAGGTTGATACCAAATGCACCGCGGTCGAATATACCCCTGGGCTTATGCTGCATTGTAAAGGTAGTGCTGAAGGAATACTTGTCATGAGAAAGCTCAATATCCTCATCTATTACATCGTCAATTGTTTCAATTTCCACCTCCTTTTGTGAAAGATAAGTTCCATGAAAACGCAGCTGTGCTTTATCAAAAAATCCTTCACGCTCAAATCCGAATCTTCCCTGAAAACCATATCTTTGCTGGCGGTTTTCGATATCTTCATAAGGATCGTCAAGCTCCTCGGGCAAGCCATAGGTCTGCATATTGGCCGAAAAGCTAATCCCGCCGGTAACATTATCCCTTTCAAGGCCAAAACCCATTGCAGCATCGAGGTGGTCAGTGTGTGTCCCGGGCAGAACTCCCTCGGGGGTGGTTATATTACCTGAGCTTCTATAGGCAACTCTTCCGCTTGTAGCCAATTTTTCATTTCCGTATGTATAACGTCCGAAACCTGAGCCCATGTTATTCATTGTGGCACCCTGAAGTGAAACGGCGCCAGTTGCTCCCCTGTCCCAGTCTTCAGGTATATCTCTCGTAAAAATATTTATAACACCTCCAAGTGCACTGGAGCCGTAGAGAAGACTGGCAGGCCCTTTAACAACTTCCATCCTGCTGGTTGAAAGAGGGTCCATTGCAAGTGAGTGACCCGCAGCGCTCTCTGAAACGTCACCCATACGCTCACCATTTTCCAGAACCAAAACCCTGTCACCATCCATTCCACGGATAACAGGACGGGCAGGTGCAGAGCCCATTGACCGCATTGCCACTCCGGGTTCTCCGTCAAGGACCTCCCCGAAAGAGATTTCTGAACGTCTGATAAGATCCTCGCCCATAATTGACATATCGGACTGGTACCTGAAACCACTGGCAGTGGGAGAGGAAGTGAAAACCACTTCATCCAGCTCAACACCGGTGTATTCTACCTCCACTGTTAATTCAACCAACTCACCCGGGTCTGCTTCAAATTCCAGGTATGTTGTTTTATGCTCCATTCCTTTTACAACAAGACGGTTTTCCCCGCAGGGGATATTCTTGATCTCAAAGCGGCCCTCCTGGTCGGTTACTGTTCCCAGGGCAGTTTCTTCAATGATAACATTTATAAAAGGAACAGGTTCCCCGTCGTGTTCAGCAACTACCCTTCCCGACACTCCCGTGCAGGTTTCAGTTTCATCTGCTGAATAAGTCCGGGAACCTGCCTGAGCGGAAAAAGAAAATAATAATAAATAAAGCGTTAATAATAAGGATACTATATATCTGACTCTTCTGAGAATATTCATTTTTATTGGTTTTATTAAAAGTTTGTTAATTCAAGTGGAGATTACAAAGGAGTATAATTCGGCATAGCCGGAATCCCTGTAAAAAAAGCCGGGTTAGAATTAACAATACGGGGGGGCTCTTAACGATGCAATGTTGTAATGCGATCTTGAATAAACCTGTCTTATATAACAGGGGGCAATCTTTGATATTAAATGTCTGAATATAACAAGAAGCGATGCAATAGTGATCACAACAAGAGAAATACTTGAGCTCATGAACAGGGCAAGCATTTCACTTTCACTGTGCTTGTGATTTTCACCGGACTTCCCGAAAGGAACTGTACCTTGTTCTTCCTCACAACATGCATCCCTGTCATAAGGATGGGCATGCTGGATGATCTGTCCGCATGAAAGCCTGTGATAATGCCAGTTAACGGCATTATTGGTCACAACCCACACCAGGGCCAATACGGACAATATGGACAGAATTTTTTTCATAGTGCAGTTTTGGGAAATCCTTAACTTTATCCGCTTTCTAATAACGTTAAGCCTCTTACACATATTTTGCCGCAGCAAAACAAACAGGGGGAGAAATCACCGTTTCCAATCCCTGCTATATGTCCGGTCTACAAATATAAAATAATATTTTTTTTTAGTACCCAAAAGTATTAAAATTGTACCGGTTGCAAACATATAAAAAGACTTATTTAATTAAACCAATTATGGAATACAGATTTTTGGGCAAATCGGGTTTGAAGATCTCCGAACTTTCCTTTGGAACATGGATCACCGTGGGCGATCAGACCGATGTTGAAGGAGCCTTTCAGCTGATGAAACAAGCCTTTGATTCCGGTATAAACTTTTTCGACAATGCCGAGGTCTACTCAAAGGGAAACTCAGAAATCATTATGGGCAAAGTTCTCAAAAAAGCAGGCTGGAAACGCAGCGACCTTGTCATTTCAACCAAGATATTCTGGGGAGGCGAAGGGCCGAATGACCGCGGACTGTCGAGAAAACGTATTATCGAGGGTACATATGCATCACTGAAAAGGATGCAGCAGGATTATGTGGATCTTATATTTTGCCACCGCCCCGATATTCACACACCAGTGGAAGAAACAGTAAGGGCGATGAACCAGATTATCAGTCAGGGCATGGCATTTTACTGGGGCACAAGTGAATGGAGCGCAGCCCAAATAAAGGAGGCATGTCATGTAGCTAGGGCCAACAACCTTATACCACCGCTGATGGAACAACCCGAATACAACTTTTTCCGCCGCCAAAGAGTTGAGATGGAATACCTGCCCCTGTACGAAGAAACTGGCCTTGGAACGACCACCTGGAGCCCTCTTGCCAGTGGTATTCTGTCAAACAAGTATGTTGAAGGTATCCCTGAAGGCAGCCGTTTCAGCCTTAAACAATATAAGTGGCTGAGGGATAAAAGACTTGATTCTCCTGAAGGGAAGGAGAAAGTTTTAAAAGCGGCAAAACTTAAAAAAATTGCAGACCAGGCCGGATTAACCCTTCCCCAGCTGGCCATTGCATGGTGTTTGAAGAACCCCCACGTGAGCAGTGTAATACTTGGGGCTTCAAAACCCTGTCAGCTCAAGGAAAATCTTAAAGCCAGGGAAGCTGTGCCTCTTTTAGATGATACAATAATAAGTAAAATCGAGGAGATCCTGGCCAATAAACCGGAAGGGGAAAAAGACTGGAGAATATAACCTGGTTCTGAGACCTGGTTGTTTACAAATGTGAGCTTTAGCTGACAGGGTGTGCGTTTCAGCTCGTGGGGTGCAGTATTTCAGCTGATAGGCATTGAGTTTCAGTTGACGGGGGTAGGTCTCAGTTTATTGGGCGGTATTTTAGCTGACAGTGATTATCAGGCATAAATTGCTCCATATATCAGTCCCGCAATAGTCGACATAACTGAAACCAGCACTATATAGGCAACAGTTCTGCGATTTCCCAGCACGCTTCGTATAACAAGCATATTGGGCAAAGAAAGCGCCGGGCCTGCAAGCAATAATGCAAGGGCCGGTCCCCTGCCCATTCCGCTGGCAAGCAGTCCCTGTATAATGGGTATTTCAGTCAAAGTAGCAAAATACATAAAAGCTCCCAAAATTGATGCAAAAAAATTGGCAGGCAAGCTGTTGCCACCTACAAGAGCAGCTACCCATTCCCCGGGAATAATACCTCCGCTTTCATCGGGTACACCAAGCAAGAATCCGGCTACAAGAACCCCGGCCCCAAGCAGCGGCATTATCTGTTTCGTGAAATCCCATGATGAATAGAACCATTCCTGAGGTTGTCCGGGAGTTGTTAAAGTCACCCAAACAAGTCCGGCTACACCAACAGTAAAAGGAACAACAGGATGCCCGGGAAAAATCAGGGCCGCCACAACTACGGCCATTCCGGCAGAAATAACTTTCCAGGCCTTTATTGCCAGGGTGTAAACAAGTGAGAACATGAGCAAAATGCCCAAAAAGGATGTTATATACCATTTACCGGCCCATACTGCATGTAAAAATCCCGTTTCGGCATGAGGCTCCCCCCATGTTGCAAAAACCAGTATAAGTATCAGGATAATGAAATGAAAAGCCGTTTTCCACAGAGGCGTAGAGGGTGAAGATTGTGCAACTTCCATTTGCTCGTCAGCGATTTTACCCTCTTCCTTTCGAAAGAGGAAATTCATTATCAGTCCGATTAAAATACTGAACACTATAGCCCCTGTTATGCGGGCAAGTCCGAGTTCCCACCCAAGTATCCTTGCAGTTAAGATCACAGCCAGTATATTGATGGCCGGACCGGAATAAAGAAAGGTGGTAGCTGTTCCAAGTCCGGCACCCCGCTGCCTTATACCTGAAAAAAGCGGCAAAACGGTACAGGAGCAAACGGCCAGAATGGCCCCGCTGACAGATGCAATAAGATATGCTTTCCATTTAACGGCTTTGGGGCCCAGGTACCTTATAACAGTTCCCTGACCCACCAAAACGGCTATCGCGCCTGAAATAAAAAAAGCAGGAATAAGGCACAGCAGAACATGCTCCCGGGCATACCACCTTGCCAGCTCAAAGGCTGAAATGATAGCCTCCCTGAAAGCCTCCTGTTCAACGGGCAGAAAATAAAAAAACAGGAAAAATCCTGCTATCCATGCAAATTTCGTTATTTCGTCTCTCATGCCACTCAACTTTAACATACATCCTCAAAAAGGCTATTACGGTAATGAGATTCAAAATTACCGTTCATGTCATTCTCATGCCACCCAATTTTAATATGCTTGCTCAAGGAGGACGTTAACGGTCATACCATTCAAAAAATTCCCGCATCAAATCCTTTGCCTCCTCCCAGTTCTTTTGGTTAATGCAATATTTGATTCTGGGGGGCTCTATGGTGCCCTGTATCAGGCCGGCCGACTTAAGCTCTTTTAAATGCTGGGAAAGAGTCGACAAAGCAATGGGGAATTCATCTGCAATATTGCTGCTGTAACAGCAACTTTGACTCGAAAGTATGCTCATTATCCTGATCCTTGCAGGATGGGCAAGAGCCTTGGCATAACGGGCCATACTTACGTGCCGGCTGGGATAAACGGATATTTTTTCCTGTTCCTTCATTTGCTGCCTGCATCTGCCAGAAGTTCCTTTATCTTAGCCACATCAGGAACACGGCCGTTCATGACAACCTTGCCGTCAACGGCAATGGCGGGTGTAAGGTTAACTCCATAACCCATAATTTTCATCATATCCTCTTCTTTAACAACATCGGCCTGAAGTCCCAGCTCCTCAACCGCCTTTCTGACGTTCTCCTCGAGTTTTTTGCACTTTGGGCAACCCGGCCCCATAACTTTTATTTCCATATTTGATATTATTTAATTGAAAAATCAATTGGATTTTACCTGATAAACCGGCAGCTGATCATCTTTTTAGATTTCTTTTTCCCTTTGTTTTCATTGTACAAAGACACGAGCCGCTAAGCTGCATACTTTTGTCCTTTTTCAAAGGCAACCCCTTGCGTTCCCAGTTGTGTATACCTCCGTTAAGGACAGCTACCTTATCAAATCCCTTTTCATGGAGAAACCTGACAATTTCCTTGCTTTTGTTGCCTGTGGAATCAGCTATGATCAAATACCCCCCGGAAGGCAAAGTTTCCAGCCTGTCGGCAAAACCAAAAAATGAGGAGTAAATCAAATTGTCAACATCATACATCTTGTAGTTATTATCATATTCTTCGCGAATGTCAACTATTACCGCCCCTTTTTTTTCTGCCTCATAAGCTTCTGCGGGTGAAAGAAAAAGTATCTCCTTAATTTTCATTCCAAGTCCTTCAAATGGATTTTGCATATCAATAAATTTTTAATTTTTTATATTTTTCGTAGTTCGCAAAAATACGAAATATTTTTTGTCTTACAAAAAATTTACAACCAACTTATTTAGATTATTTTATAACTTTTTATAAATTTATGGTTGTAAATACAAACCTAAAACCTGAATGTCATGGAAAAATATCTTGTCTCACCAAGGATCTTTCTGCCGGCCCTGGCAGTATTAGCAGTTTTTTTATCCGTTAATACAGTATTTGACAGTGAAACCAATAAAACAGAGGAAATGAGTATGCAAGAAGAAACCATTGATCTTCCCGAACCGAGACTTGAAAGTCCTGTCAGCCTGGAAGAAACAATAGAAAGAAGAAGATCGGTCCGCTCCTATCAGGATGAACCTTTAAATCTTGAGCAGGTAAGCCAGCTTCTGTGGTCTGCCCAGGGTATTACTCTTGAGTCAAGGGGATACCGTGCAGCTCCTTCGGCAGGGGCAACTTTCCCGCTTGAGGTATACCTGGTAGCCGGAGAGGTGGAGAATCTTCCGGCTGGTGTTTATAAATATGTACCGGATGATCACACCATGGTTGCTAAAACACAGGGAGACATACGCGGTGAACTGGCAGATGCATGCCTTGGCCAGGAATCTGTAAGGAATGCTCCGGTATCGCTGGTTATAGCGGCTGACTATGAAAGGACAGCTTCCCAATACGGCGATCGTGCAAAACGCTATGTACACATGGAAATAGGCCATGTAGGGCAAAATGTTTCGCTTCAGGCCATCACAATGGGACTGGGCTCGGTAATGATAGGCGCCTTTACCGACGAACAACTAAAGGATTTAATGCCTGTACCTGATAATGAAGATCCTCTTTATGTTATCCCCGTTGGAAAAGAGTAATTTGTCAGCCAAATATTTATATTAAAACAAGATGATCAAATTTTTGTTTTTCCTGTTATGCTTTTTTGCAGTAACAGGATTGAATGCCTCAGAAGCAAGGCTTTTGAGGCAACCCGACATCAACGGGGATTATATCACCTTCTCATATGGAGGTAATATATGGGTTGTCGGCAAAGAAGGAGGTGAAGCCCGCCGCCTGACCAGCTTTCAGGGTGCTGAACAAAACCCGAAGTTCTCTCCCGACGGGCAGTGGATCGCTTTTAGCGGCCAGTTCGGCGGAAGCACCGACGTTTATGTCATTCCTTCACAGGGAGGAGAGCCTAAAAGGCTAACATGGCATCCCGGTTCTGATATTGTACGCGGGTGGACACCTGAGGGGAAAGTGGTGTTTACCTCCGGAAGGGAGAGCGCTCCTGTGGGTTATCCAAAATTTTTTTCCATTGGCTTTGAAGAGGGTCTCCCCTCCCCCCTGGAAATACCAAGAGGATACCGCGGCGAATATTCCCCTGACGGCAATTATTTTGCTTATGAACTGGTCAGGCCATCCGATGAGGAATGGAGAAATTACAGGGGCGGGCAAAACCGTCCGGTTTGGGTTCTTGACATGAACGATTATTCGTTGCTTGAGCTTCCCGATGCGGGCAACTCCCGCAATCAATACCCGGTTTGGATTGATGAGACAATTTATTTTCTCTCCGACCGTGACTGGGCTATGAACCTCTACAGCTACAATATGCGAACCGGCGAACAGAATCAGCTTACATTTCATTCGGAATATGATATAAAATACCTGAGCGCCGGTGAAAAAAACCTGGTATACGAATACGGAGGAGATATCTATAAATTCTCTCCGGAAACAGGGGAATCTGAAAAGCTAAGCATAAAGGTTAACGCAGACTTTCCATGGTCCAGGGAGGGGTGGAAAAATGTGAGCCGTTACATTACAAACGGATCATTGTCTGCAACAGGTGTTAGGGCACTTTTTGAAGCACGCGGGGAGGTCTTTACAGTTCCGACTGAAAAAGGAGACTGGAGGAACATCAGCAACTCACCGGGCAACAGGGACCGCCATCCCGTATGGTCTCCTGACGGGAAAAATATAGCCTGGTTTTCCGACAGGTCGGGAGAATACAGGCTGATGATAGGGACCCAGGACGGCCTTGAAGACCCAAGGGAAATAGAGTTGCCGGATCCGAATTTCAATTATACACCCGCATGGTCGCCCGACTCGAAGTATATCTTCTTCACCGACACAGATCTTAAGTTGTGGCTAGTGGATGTGGAAACCGGTGAAGTAAACCTGGTTGATCAGGACAGGTTCATACATCCCCAGCGCACGATGGACCCGGTATGGTCACCCGATTCCAGATGGATTGCATATGCAAAAAGGCTCAAAAACCAGTTCCATGCCATAAAACTTTATTCACTTGAAGAAGACAAGGTTTATCAACTGACCGACGGGATGTCCGATGCGATCTCCCCGGCATGGGATGCAAGCGGAAAATATATCTATTTTCTGGCAAGTACCGATTTTGGCCTGAATACAGGCTGGCTGGATATGAGTGCCTATGACCGCCCGGTTACAAGAGGAATATACATGGCAGTGCTGGACGAGGATGAACCATCTCCCCTGCTTCCCGAAAGCGACGAGGAGGAAGTAAACAATAACGGCGATGAAGAGTCTTCATCTTCGGATGATGTTAAAGTAAAAATTGATTTTGACAATATAGGCCAGAGAATACTCTCCATAGATGTGCCCGAGAGGAACTACTCTAATTTGTCATCTGCAGGAAGTGGAATGATCTTCTATATGGAATCGGTCCCCGGTCAGGGCACAACACTTCACCGCTATCACCTCAGCGAAAGAGAATCGGTCTCCTGGCTTTCCCCGGTAAACTATTACAGCATATCGGCAGACGGGAATAAGCTGCTTTACCGTTCCCAAAACCGCTGGGGGGTAGTCGACACCAAAGGCACGCCAAGTGTGGGTGACGGACAAATTAATACGGGTGACCTTCAGATGAAGATCAATCCTAAAGATGAATGGCAGCAGATATTCGACGAAGCATGGCGTATATACCGTGACTACGTTTATGTTGAAAATATGCATGGAGCTGACTGGGAGGAGGTTTATAACAAATATAAACCGCTTGTTGAACATGTCAGGCACAGAAACGACCTGAACCATGTTTTAAGCATTATGGGGGGAGAGGTCTCAATGGGACACTCCTATGTAAGTGGCGGTGATATGCCTGATATTGACCGCGATCCGGCTGGCCTTCTGGGAGCCGACCTGGAAATCGACAACGAGAGGTACCGTATAAAGAAGATCTACACGGGAGAGAACTGGAACCCTGACCTGAGGTCTCCCCTCAGCGCACCGGGCATTAAAGTCTCGGAAGGGGATTATATAATTTCAGTTGACGGCCGGGAGCTTAAGGCCCCTGTCAACCCCTACAGCCTGTTCGAGAACAAGGCAAATAAACAGGTAACACTTCGCGTCAACAGCAAGCCCCATCATGAAGGCTCCTGGCAAATAACTGTTGTTCCGGTTAGCAGTGAAGCAGGATTGAGGCGTCTGGACTGGGTAGAGGGTAACAGGAGAAAGGTGGAGGAGATGTCTGACGGCAAGCTTGCCTATATATGGTTACCCAACACCGGACAGGGAGGATATTCATACTTTAACAGGTACTATTTTGCACAGCAGGACCTTGAGGGGGCCGTGATAGATGAACGATTCAACGGAGGAGGCTCAGCGGCCGACTATATGGTGGATATCATGGCCCGCCAACTACACGGCTTTTTCAACAACAGAATAGATCCAGAGCTGCCTTTCACTTCACCAGGTGCGGGAATCTGGGGACCAAAAGTGATGATAATCAACGAAAATGCCGGATCGGGAGGGGACCTTTTGCCCTATATGTTCAGAAACATGGATATCGGCCCGATCGTAGGCACAACCACGTGGGGCGGACTGATAGGCATATGGGATTATCCATCGCTCATTGACGGGGGTGCAATGGTCCCCCCACGCGGAGGATTTTACAATACCGACGGTGAATGGGACGTGGAAAACAAAGGTGTAGACCCGGATATTCACGTGGAAATGATACCCGAGAAAGTTATTGACGGCCGGGACCCTCAACTGGAAAGAGCTGTAGAGGAAGCATTGAAACTTCTGGAGAAGGATCCCGTTGAAATTATCCCCGAGCCGGAACCTCCGGTCAGGGTTAAAAGACCCGAAAGAGAAAATAAATAAACACAAATTGAAAGAGCCCCAAAAAAGGCTTACCTAAAAAGTATTCCATAAAAAAACCGGGATTTACACCGACCTGTAATCCCGGTTTTTTACATAATCCCACAAATCAATCCTTACTTTCCCCCGTTTCAACTACCTCGCCGATAATACGCAGTATAGCCGTTTGTCTGTTGGTTGCATTGGACTGAACCGTAACTGTACGTCCTATACGGTGAGGCCGGTTTGCTATTCGGAACTCAACTTTAACAAAACCCGAATCGCCCGGAGATATCGGCTTTTCTGTATATCCTTCAACCCTGGTTCCGCAACATGCTCTCACATTTGTCAAAACCAGCGGCTGATCACCCTGATTGTAAACAATAAATTCAATTTTGCCCTCCGGTATGCTGTCTACCTTAATTTCTCCAAAATCATGAACATCCCTGTCAAACCCGATCATGGGACCGTCAGGACTCTGAGAAACGGCAAATATTGTAAAAATCAAAAACAAACAGGCAGAAAAAGCAACTTTCTTCATTATTTCAACTTTTTATTTTAAAGTTACCTCAATAATCCGGTTAAAACAAAAAAAATGCCATTAATTGAGAGAAAAAAAATATTACATATCAATAGTACGTTTAAAATTAGTAAAAAGTTGCATTTTCTTTGGGCAGTCTACCTTGTTTGAAAATAAGCTTTTTTGACTATTTTTGCGTGCATTATTATAATTTAATTTTTTAATGAACCCATCATAAACCTTTGGCAGACAAAATAAGATGAAGAAAAGCCTCACTTCCCTGACTATAAACTCCATGCTTTCAGAAAGCACGGAAAAATTCTCAAATAACCCGGCTCTTTCCTTTGTCGGTGAAAAGCCTGTTACATATTCAACTCTTCACGGAAGGGTAAAAGAGATTTCATCATTTTTAAGGGAAAAAGGTATTTCAAAAGGAGACAGGATTGCCTTGCTAAGTGAAAATATGCCCAACTGGGGTATAACCTATCTTGCAGTAACAACAACGGGAGCTGTTGCAGTCCCTGTTTTAACCGATTTTACATTCAAGGAAATAAAAAGGATACTGAAGCATTCAGGCGCAAGGGCTATATTTGTATCCCGCAGCTTATATCATAAAATTGAGGGGAACCTTCCTTTAAACATTGAATCTGTCATATTAATTGACAATTTTTCCCTGATAGACAAAGACTCCCCTGACGGGAGCACTGAGAAGCAGGGCATAGGAGATTTTGAATCCAAAAAAATAAAAGCGGAACCCTCTGCTGTCCCGGTGCCCGGGGAAGACGATACTGCCGCCATATTATACACATCGGGAACAACGGGCAACCCTAAAGGTGTAATGCTCTCACACAGGAATATTATATCGAATGCCTTAAATACAATGAATATACAGGAGGTTTATCCCTCTGACCGCCTTTTGTCGGTTCTGCCTCTGCCCCATTCATACGAATGCACCATAGGTTTTATAATACCTCTTATGAACGGTGCATCTGTCCATTATCTCAAAAAGCCCCCGGTTGCGGAAGTTTTACTCTCTGCAATGAAAGAGGTTAAACCTACAATGATGCTAACCGTTCCCCTGATCATTGAGAAGGTTTACAAAAAAAATGTGCTGCCCAAATTAAGCGGATCGTCGGCAATGAGGGGTATAATGAAAATATCACCTTTCAGAAAAATCCTCCATCGCATGGCCGGAAAGAAACTGCAAAAATCTTTCGGGGGTCAGCTGCGCTTTTTTGGAATCGGAGGAGCCAAATTATCAGCAGATACGGAACGTTTCCTCAGGGATGCCGGATTCCCGTATGCAATTGGCTACGGGCTGACCGAAACATCACCTCTGCTGGCAGGGAGCAGAGCCTCACTTACCCGCTACCGTTCAACCGGCCCTCCTTTGCCGGGCCAGCAACTAAAAATTGATAACCCCGATCCGTTAACAGGTGAAGGCGAAATCCTGGCAAAAGGGCCAAATATTATGAAAGGGTATTTCAGGGACGAAAAACAAACCGCTGAAGTATTTACCGAGGAAGGATGGTTCAGAACAGGCGACCTGGGTGTGCTCGATAAAGACAATTACCTTTACATAAAAGGAAGGCTCAAAAATATGATATTGAGCTCTACCGGCGAGAATATTTACCCGGAAGAAATTGAAGGTGTCATAAATACACAATCAATGGTGCTCGAATCACTTGTCTACGAAATGAGCGGTAAGCTGGTAGCCCGCGTTCATCTCAACTATATGGAAATAGAAAATCGTTACCGCCAGTTCAGGGAAACTGCCCAAAATATGGACACACAGATGAGAGAAATTGTTAATGAGAAATTAAATGAAATAAAGACAAAAGTGAATTCCGAGCTGAACAAATTCTCCCGCCTCAGTGCAATTCATGAGCAAACCGATCCGTTTGAAAAAACTCCCACAAAGAAGATAAAAAGGTTTTTGTATAAGGATTAATCCGGATCAATTACTCACTGTAGTGAATCCGGACAATTACTCACTGAAAATTTTAAAGAAAAGAGAGGCATTCCTCAAGTCTTATTCCCCTTGAACCTTTGATCAGCACAAATGAGTTTTCAGGTTTGTTTGATCTAAGCCATTCATTCAACTCTTTGGTGGTTTCGAAAAACCTGAAGGGATAATCATTGGAGTGCTCCATAAAATGTTTCCCAACAAGGAGAACATCTTTAAAAGAGTAGCCGGTTAACATATCCAGAATTAAAATATGCTCTTTTCGGGCATAATTACCCAGCTCCAGCATATCGCCCAGTATAAGCCATTTGGGCCCTCCCTCCATTGAGGCAAACTCTTCAATTGCAAGCTTCATGCTAACCGGATTGGCATTGTATGAATCTATATACAAAAGATTGGAACCCGACCTGCAGATCTGTGAACGATTGTTCCGGGGTTCGTAGTATTCCAGTGCCTCTTTGATATCAAAGGGGTCAATATTAAAATATCTGCCTGCACATGCTGCAGCAGCAATATTCTCTCCGTTGTACTTTCCTGTAAGCTTTGTTTTTACATTAATTTCCCGGGGCATTGATTTGCCTGAGAGAGTCATTGTAATAAAAGGAGAAGATTTTTCTTTGACGCCTCTTAGAAAAAGATCACCTTTTGTCCCGTAAAAAACCGCCTCAAAAGGATAACGCTTACAGAGCTCCATCAAAATATCATTGTCCCTGTTAACTAAACCGGTGCCACCGTTTTCGGAAAGATATGCATAAAGTTCCGATTTTGCCTTTTTTACCCCTTCCAGTGATCCGAATCCTTCCAGATGTGCAGCACCAATATTGGTTATAATGCCATATGACGGCTGGGCCAGTTTAGAAAGCAAACCTATCTCGCCCGGCTGATTGGCGCCCATTTCAACAACGGCTAATTCATGCTGACTGTTCAGTTCAAGAAGGGTTAAGGGCAAACCGACATGATTGTTGAGGTTGCCGCGGGTGGCCATCAGCCTGTACTTTTTTGACAATATTGCCGCAACAAGCTCCTTTGTAGTGGTCTTGCCGTTGGAGCCGGTTATTGCCAAAAGCGGTATATCAAACTTCTCCCTGTGAAACTTTGATAAATTCTGCAAGGCTTTCAAAGCATCTTCTACCAGAATGTATCTTTCATCTTTTGCAAAATCAGCGTTATCTACAACTGCAAACTTGCAGCCAGCTTCAATTGCAGAAGCAGCAAACTTGTTACCGTCAAAGGTGTCACCTTTTATGGCGAAAAAAATCTGACCTTCCCCTGCCTTTCTGCTGTCAGTGCAAACACCTGCAGAATCCAAGAACAACCTGTATAGCTCATTTGTCATCATATTCAACTAATAGCAGAAAAAATAAAAAACCCCATAAATATATGAGGTTTTCCAAGAATTTCTTAAAAAAAGCCAAGATAATAACTTTATTCCAAAGTCGGACCTCCTACCCTGTTCATAGCACAACGGAATCCAAGATCATCCTTTGACTGTTCCTGATTAAGGAACCTTCTGGAACCAGGTGATAGCCAGTAAGCCCTGTCCCTCCAGGAACCTCCCTTGTAAACACGGGCCTCATTGTTTATAAGAGATGCGAAATTGTCTTCACTTTGTGAATACATGCGGTCATCTCCCGGATCAGTCTCACTATCAAAGTATAAACTGGACTGTTGATCACCGTCACGATAATCACGGTAATCTGAACGGCTGTAATTAAGGTTTCCGTGTGCATCCTCTTCATCAATCTCCACATAAACAAGGCGGCCAAGCTCATCCCTTCTGGGATTGCCATCTTCGTCAAGATCCAGCTTCTCGAAAACATTTCCACGGAAAGGCCTGAACTCATCAAAGTCGGCATAAGTCTGGGGGCGGTATACATCCTGGACCCACTCGTTTACATTACCGGCCATATTGTAAAGCCCAAAATCATTCGGCCAGTAAGATTTAACAGGCGCGGTAATCTCATAATCGTCTATACTTCCTGCAACACCCATATAATCACCTTTTCCGCGCACGAAATTGGCTCTCATCTTGCCCAGGTCACGCCGCGAATCATTTCGCGTGTGGTGACCGTCCCAGGGATAGATCCTTCTTCCGTAAACACGCTCCTCGTAAGTTGTTCCGATAAGACCGTATGCGGCATATTCCCATTCGGCTTCTGTTGGCAGTCTGTACTTGGGCAATAGTATACCATCTTCAAAACGAACCCGTCTTGTTTCAGAATCCGGCGAAAGATCGGGGAGGTTTTCACGAACCCTTCCCTCATAAAGCCCTGCAAGATAAGCCTCGGTGCTGAAATTTTCCTCATCCCTCTGCTCCGGATCCCATTCAAGGATCCCTTTTTCTATGAGAAGCATCTCATTTACCCTGTCTGTACGCCACAGGCAATAATCGTTGGCCTGTGTCCAGCTTACACCTACAACCGGATAATCGTTGTATGCCGGATGCCTGAAATATGTCTCAACGTACGGTTCATTATAACCTAGCGGACTCCTCCAGACAGTGGTGTCAGGCAAAGCTCTGCGATGCACATCGGGATTGCTTACATGGACATTCTGCAGCCAGTTTATGTACTCCCTGTAATCCACATTACTTATAGCCGTCTCATCCATATAGAATGATGTAACGGTTACACGTCTGGGTGGGTTATTCCAGTCATACATAACATCCTCCTGGGTGCTGCCCATTGTAAAAGTACCCCCTTCAATGAAAACCAGTCCGGGACCGGTTATCTGCTCGTAGGCATCCTGTACCTCAAAGCCGCCCATTTCAGGGTCATTGTAATTCCATCCGGTGGAGGAGGAAACATCGTCACTTCCTCCCAGAATACCGCATGAGGTTAAAATTACAGTCGCTAAAACAAAAGAAATAATGTTTCTTAACATCATAATTGTTTTTCTTCATTTAGTAAAATGTATAAAGCGCATTTTGGCTGTTTGATTTGATACGACAATTAGCCAAATAGGTTACCTTTTAATATCATTTTTTTTCATATTCACTTCCCTTTTACTTGTTATAATAAATGGGGAACTTTTTCAGAAATAAATCTAAACCAGGTGCAAAACTTTAGAAACTAAACAAAGCTTAGTTGCGTAAATTAATAAATTATAATAATTTTGTTTTAACATTTTTTATTTAATCCAAACAAATGAAAAAGACAATCATCTGCTCCTTTTTGCTTTTGGGCTTTCTTTTGAGTACCGGCACGACGTCATTCTCACAGATCTCTACCGGAGAATTGTCGGGTCAGCTCAATGTGATTCATGTAGCGGTTCCGTTTTTAACAATTGCTCCTGACTCAAGGGCCGGTGCAATGGGTGAGGCCGGACTGGCAACAAGTCCCGATGTTTTCTCAATGCACTGGAATCCTTCCAAATACGCTTTTATTGATGATGATTTCGGTGCGGCCGTATCTTATACCCCATGGCTCAGGAATCTGATTGACAACATTGATCTGGGATACCTTTCCGCCTACCACCGGATTGACGATACGCAGGTTATCAGTGCCTCACTCCTTTACTTTTCGATGGGAGAGATCATTTTCACCAACCTGTCGGGAGAGCCGGAAGGCACGCATAACCCTAATGAATTTGCTGTTGATATAGGCTACTCGAGAAAATTGTCGGAGAGGTTTGCTGGTGGACTCGCTTTCAGGTATATTCGCTCGGACCTGACAGGAGGAGCATATGTGGCCGGCATACTTAGTCAGCCGGCCCAGGCTTTTTCAGCGGATGTTTCTGTATATTACCTCAATGATATCAACATCTCAGACAACGATGCGGAACTGGCACTGGGCATGAATATTTCAAACATAGGTAACAAGGTAACTTATTCGGATGAACAAAACACTCAGTTCATCCCGATAAACATGGGACTTGGAAGTTCACTTACATACAACATAGATGAACAAAACACCCTTTCTTTGGCCCTCGACTTAAACAAGCTTCTTGTGCCAACACCGCCTCTTTATTATTCTGATTCGACAGATGTTGACGGCAACCGGGTAATAAGAGAAGGATACAATCCAAACGTTTCGGTTCCAAGGGGCATGTTGCAGTCCTTTTACGATGCTCCCGGGGGATTAAAAGAAGAGCTTAGAGAAATTACATGGTCATTTGGAATGGAATACTGGTATATGCAGCAATTCGCAATCAGAGCAGGTTATTTTTACGAGCATGAGACAAAGGGTAACAGAAAATTTTTCTCCGCAGGCCTGGGCCTTCGCCTTAACATGTTCACTCTTGATTTTTCTTATCTGATACCCGTTTACAGGGCTAATCCACTGGCAAACACACTGCGGTTTTCACTCTCTTTTAATTTTCAGTAAAACAATTAAAAAACAATATTTAACATATGGAACATAGAGTCGGGCTGGGGTATGATGTACACAGACTTGAAGAAAATAAAAAACTCATTATCGGGGGAATAAACATTCCTCATTCAAAAGGGCCCGTAGCTCATTCCGACGGTGATGTGCTGATACATGCCATTTGCGATGCGCTCCTGGGTGCGGCATCTCTGGGAGATATTGGCACATATTTCCCTGACACTGATTCAAGGTATAAGAACGCTGACAGCCGCAAGCTGCTTGATGAAGTGGTCAGAATTCTGGGTAGAAAAAATTTTAAAATTGGGAATATAGATACCGTAGTTTGCCTTCAGAGGCCCAAAATCAATCACCATATAGAATCCATAAAATCTTCCCTGACAAAGGTATTGCAAATAGAGCGGGAAAATATTTCGGTTAAGGCAACCACCACGGAAAAACTGGGCTTTGTAGGTGAAGAAAAGGGTATTTCTGCCTACGCTGTTGCTCTTCTCTACAGGGAGAAAAACGGTTAATAACCATGAGAGGCTTTACGTTTCGTGCCACGAAAACCTTTCCCTGCAAAAAATATTTTCTTTTATTTACTAAGTTAGCTCTTAAGGTTAAGCAGAAAAAATAATATGCAGATAAAAAAAACCCTGGTGCTGGGAGCAAGTCCAAAAGATATCAGATTTTCAAACAAAGCCGTTAAAAGCCTGAAAAGTTATAATCACCCGGTTGTACCGCTGGGAAACAAACAGGGGAAGATTGCCGGTATCGATATACTTCAAGGCAAACCAAATATCAATGATATTCACACAGTTGCACTTTATCTTGGCCCGCCGCGGCAAAAGGAGTATTATCAGTATATCCTTTCATTGAATCCAAGTCGGATAATTTTCAATCCCGGCACTGAAAATCCTGAGCTTATGGAATTAGTCGAAAATGAAGGCATTGAAGTGATCAAAGACTGCACCCTCATTATGCTCAATAACGACAGGTACTGAAGCACCCAGGCTTTTACGGATCATTCCGGGCTTTTTTAATCCAGAAACTTCTCTATTAGTTTGTCATCGGCCAGATTAGGCAATGTAACCTTCAGCCGCTTATTCTTTTCCATTTCACGTTTTATGGTAGCCATAGCTCCGCGGTTTCTTGCCCAGCTGCGGCGAGCTATACCGTTATTCACATCCCAGTGAAGCATCATCTCAAGACGCCTGCCGGCATCATCCGATCCGTCAAGGACCAGACCGAAGCCTCCGTTCAAAGCTTCCCCCCATCCGACACCTCCTCCGTTATGAAGAGATACCCACGTTGCTCCCCTGAAAGAATCTCCTATAACATTATGCACAGCCATATCGGCCGTATACTTTGAGCCGTCGTAAATATTTGATGTTTCACGGAAAGGTGAATCCGTGCCTGAAACATCATGATGATCTCGTCCGAGTACAATCGGAGCGGATATTTTCCCCTCCCGCAAAGCCTTGTTGAATGCCAAAGCTATCTTTATTCTCCCTTCGGAATCTGCATAGAGAATACGCGCCTGGGAGCCCACTACCAGCTTGTTTTTGCCAGCCTGCTTTATCCACATTATATTGTCGTCAAGCTGCGACCTTATTTCTTCGGGGGCATTTTCGCGAATCTCCTCAAGAACCCCGGCTGCCAGTCTATCGGTATACTCCAGATCAGAGGGATCGGAAGAGGTGCACACCCAGCGGAACGGACCGAATCCGTAATCGAAGAACATCGGACCCATTATGTCCTCAACATATGAGGGATAGCGGAAATCTCCCGTCGCATTGAAAATGTCGGCTCCCGCGCGACCGGCTTCAAGTAAGAAAGCATTGCCGTAATCCCAAAAGTACATTCCTTTTTCACTCAACTTGTTAACAGCATTCACGTGACGCCGGAGCGACTCTTTTACAGCTTCCCTGAACTTTGCAGGCTCCCGTGCCATCATCTCGTTGGCTTCCTCAAAACTTATACCTGCCGGATAGTAACCGCCTGAAAAGGGGTTATGCAACGATGTCTGATCCGATCCCAGCTCTACCGGTACATTCTCCTGAACAAGCTTTTCAAGCAGATCCACAATATTCCCCCGGTAAGCCAGTGAGACAGCTTCCTTCTCTTCCCTTGCCTTCATGGTACGGTCAACAAGTTTATCCAGATCATGGTAAACTTCATCCACCCACCCTTGAGAATAACGCTTTTCAAGAGGTTTAGGGTTAATCTCCGCTATCAGGCAGATCCCCCCGGCAATTACAGTTGCCTTTGGCTGCGCACCCGACATCCCGCCAAGTCCGGAAGTAACAAATATTTTTCCGCCCAGGTTATCTTCACCTTCTTTGCTTATCATTCTGCCGGCATTCAAAACCGTGATGGTCGTTCCATGAACGATCCCCTGGGGGCCTATATACATGAACGACCCGGCAGTCATTTGTCCGTATTGCGAAACACCAAGAGCATTAAATTTTTCGTATTCATCCTTTGATGAATAATTGGGCACTGTAATACCGTTTGTGACAACAACGCGGGGAGCATCCCGGTGAGAGGGGAACAGCCCGACAGGATGGCCGGAATAAAGAACAAGAGTCTGCTCTTCGGTCATTTCCGCCAGATACCTCATAGTCAGCAGATACTGTGCCCAGTTCTGGAATACAGCTCCATTTCCCCCGTATGTGATCAGCTCGTGGGGATGCTGGGCAACAGCTTCATCCAGATTGTTGGAAAGCATCAGCATAATTGCAGCAGCCTGCTTTGAGCGGTGGGGAAAATCATTGATACTTCCGGCTCTTATCCAGTAATCGGGCCTGTAACGGTACATATAAATGCGCCCGTACTCCTTCAGCTCCTTTGCAAACTCTTCGGCCAAAACCTCATGATGTTCAGGCGGGAAATATCTCAGTGCATTTTTTAATGCAAGCTTCTTTTCTTTTTTGCTTAGAATATCTTTTCGTTTGGGGGCATGGTTAATATTGGGATCATAAGGCTTAGGCGGGGGCAATTCGGAAGGAATCCCCTCCAAAACGGCTTTTTTAAACTCTTCCAAAGTCATTTCTTATTATAATTTTGGATTATATTTTTTTGATATTAAAAAGAACTGCCGGGGTGACAGTTCTTTTTTTTTGATTACTGCGGATTAAGACATTAACCCTCAAACAAATATTATGAGTTGTGCAGTTCATCATCGACAAGTATCCTTCCGCAGTATTCGCATACAATTATCTTCTTTCTTGAGCGGATATCAAGCTGGCGCTGCGGTGGAATTTTATTAAAACATCCCCCGCAAGCATCCCTTTCCACGGTTACAACCGCAAGTCCGTTGCGTGCGTTTTTCCTTATCCGCTTGTATGCGGTAAGCAAGCGGGGCTCAATTATACTTTGAACCTTTTCGGAACGTTTCTGCAGATCTTCCTCTTCCTTTTGTGTTTCCGAGATAATACTGTTTAGCTCTTCCTTTTTGTCTTCAAGATCTTTTTTGCGCTCATCAAGGAGTTTATTTGTTTCCTCTTCAGCTTCGGTCTTTTCTTTCAACTCGGCGTTAAACTCCTTTATCCTCTTTTCGCACAACTCGATCTCAAGGGTTTGATACTCTATCTCTTTTGACAATGAATCATATTCACGGTTATTGCGGACATTGTTTTGTTGTTCCTGATATTTCTTTATCAATGCATTTGCATCAACAATCTCGTTTTTTTTATCTGAGATCTTTTTCTCCAGCTCTTTTTTCTCTTCCTGAAGCTTGGACAAACGGGTTTCAAGTCCGGCGATCTCATCTTCCAGATCCTGCACTTCCAGGGGCAACTCA
The DNA here is from genome assembly GCA_003554865.1 of Bacteroidota bacterium. Classification (GTDB taxonomy): domain Bacteria; phylum Bacteroidota; class Bacteroidia; order Bacteroidales; family PUMT01; genus PUMT01. The sequence continues at coordinate 26,648 of PWHJ01000152.1, forward strand.
CCCCTTAAGATCTTGATCCTGTCAATTGAGGAATCAATTTTTTGCAACTCATAAAGGTTTCTTAGTTTTTCCTCAACACTCCTTTCTGCTGCTTCCTGATTTTTAGCTTTTTCTTTGCTCATATACTACAGATAATTTATCGGATTTGTATTTACTTCTGTCTGATAAACTGCAAATTTAGGGAATTTTTTTGTAAGTATATCGTAAAATAACTCAACAGTAAACTGCTCACTCTCAAAGTGTCCCACATCTGCAATAACTATGCGGCCGTCCGCATCGAAAAACTGATGATATTTGAAATCGGCCGATACGAAAACATCCGCACCTACACTAATGGCATTTTCCAGCAAAGTACTGCCGCTGCCACCGCATACAGCAACCTTTTCAACTTTTCCACCCAGAAGCCCCGTGTGTTTTATCACCGGTGAGCTAAAAACCTCTTTCAGGGTTTTTAAGAATTCCATCTCTTCTGACGGCTCTTCCATCCTGCCCGTCATACCCATTCCCCACTCCCCGAACTTGTTCTCGACAGGGTATATATCGTATGCGACTTCTTCGTATGGATGTGATTCAAACATTGCTCCAAGCACTTTTTCTTCAATATAGAACGGATATATTGTTTCCACTCTTATCTCCCTTTCGGTATGCATTTGACCTTTTTCACCGGTGAACGGACTTGCCTCGTCGGATGGACGGAAAGTTCCTTCACCCTGGAGATTGAAGCTGCACTGATCATATTCGCCAATTTGACCGGCACCTGCGCCGAAAATTGCTTTTCGCACAGAATCTGCATGATCAGAAGGAACAAAAACCACAAGCTTACGCAACTTTTGCGCGGCCGGTGACACTATCTGCAAATCCTTCAACCCAAGTTTTCGGCAGATAAATTCATTCACTCCCCTGGCGGCATTGTCAAAATTTGTATGAGCGGCATAAAGGGCAATATTGTTCCGCAGAGCTTTCATAAGCAGCCTCTCCACACGGGAGCGGTTTGTGATCCTTTTCAGAGGTGAAAAAACTAGCGGATGATGTGAGATCACAAGGCCGGCATCCCTTCTGACAGCCTCATCAATAACTTTTTCGGTCACATCAACACTGAGAAGCACCGAGTTGACCTGATCATCATCACTCCCTGCAATCAAACCCGAATTGTCATAAGACTCCTGCATTGACAGAGGCGCATAATCCTCCAAAGTCGAAACTATTTCCTTGATCTTCATATATTTTACATGCTTTTACGTAGAAAAAGCTCCAATTTTATTATATTAAAACATTTTACTGCAAAATAAGGGGGGAGGAATAAAACAGCAAAAGAAATATTACAAACCCTCTTTTATTTCTATCAGCATTTCCCTTACAGCTTTGAGTTTTTTAACCATCTCGAAATTGTTGACTGCATCTTCCCTGTTTTCTTTGAGTTTCTTCTTGGCACCTTTAAGGGTCATCCCCCGCTCTTTCACAAGATTGTAGATCAGGTGAAAATTCTCGATATCCTCGGCGGTGAAAAAACGGTTCCCTTTTTTGTTCTTTCTGGGCTTAATAATGTCAAATTCCTTCTCCCAGTAACGGATAAGGGATGTGTTCACTCCAAACATATCGGCAATTTCACCAATAGAATAAAAGAGCTTTTCCACCTTTTGTTCCTTAGAAGCCAACTGAAAACAATTTTTTACATTCCTAAAAATGAGCCCCCTTGCTGAGAAAGCCTGATCATCTCATCGTACTCCTCAGGTGAGAGATCTTTGAAATAATAGTTGATCGGATCTACTGGTCTGTTGTTCTTTCTTACCTCGTAATGCAGGTGTGGAGCAGTTGAAAAACCGGTATTGCCTACAAGTCCTATAATTTCTCCGCGACTTACACTGTCACCGCGATTTACATGTATCTCTTCAAGATGGGCATAAATAGTTTTGTATCCGAAACCATGGTCAACTTCAATCATATTTCCGAAACCTGTACGGGATCTGTCACGCTGGATCCGTGAAACAACCCCGTCGCCCGTAGCATAAATATCTGTTCCAAGTGGCGCGGTAAAATCCATTCCTTCGTGAAACCGCTCAACTTTCATTATAGGATGTATCCTGTAGCCGAAGTATCCGGCTATCCTCCGAAGATCGTCAACCGCAATAGGCTTGATTGCCGGTATGCTTGAGAGCATCTCCTCTTTGTTCTTTGCCATATCTATGACCTCATCATAGCTTTTGGACTGGACATAAAGCTGTTTTTTAAGCACATCCAGACGATTGGCTGTTTCTATAACTATGCGGCTGTTCTCATATCCCTCCAGCTCGGCATACCTGTCAACACCCCCGAACCCCGCCTGTCTTACACTCTGGGAAACAGGCTCAGCATTGAAAACCGTGCGGTAAATATTGTCGTCCCGTCTTTGTATATCCTTGAGCACTTGAGTGAGATGATCCATTTGATTGTTAAGCATCTCATACTTAAAGGTAAGAAACTCCACTTCCCTTTTCAGCCTTTGTTCTTTAGGCAAGTCAAAGAAAAAACTGAAAACCAGAAAATAGAGTACGGCCAGAACTAAACTGGCAGAAAAATAGGACAAAAAATTCAGAAATTTATCCTTTCGGGTGGAATTTATCTTTTTATAACTAAGTGACTCGGAATCAAACCTATACTTGCTCTTTGTCATATAATTACCTTTATTATTTTTTTAAAAAAACAGGTAAAAGCGGTATGGAATGCCTACAAATCTAAATGAAATAAATTAATTTTACAAGGTTTTAAACGTAAAACCCTGTGGATTGTTTCATATATGGATGCTTTTTAAATAAGCCAAGGAAAATTAAAGCATCCCTTCTGCAGTTATATTAAAAAACTCCGGGCGTTATATAAACCCAGGATAGCTGAATACACCCAAATAACATTTGCAAAGATGGAATCAACCCGGCTTAGAAAAGAGTTTATGAATTTCTTTGAAAGCAAGGGGCATCATATAGTGCCTTCTGCACCTATAGTGGTAAAAAACGACCCCACCCTGATGTTCACAAACGCGGGAATGAACCAGTTCAAGGATATTTTCCTGGGCAACGCCCCTGTAAAATACCCCCGCGTAGCAAACTCACAAAAGTGCCTCAGGGTCTCGGGCAAGCATAACGACCTCGAGGAGGTAGGCCATGACACATTTCATCACACAATGTTTGAAATGCTTGGCAACTGGTCTTTTGGCGACTATTTCAAAAAGGAGGCAATTGCTTTTGCATATGAGTTCCTGACCGTAAACCTGAGCATTCCGCCCGGACGTCTGTATGCCACGGTCTTTGAAGGAAGTCCGGCTGACAGTGTTGACTTTGACCACGAATCATGGGATTGCTGGAAGGAACATTTGCCTGCCGGCCAAATACTGAAGGGGACAAAAGAAGATAATTTCTGGGAAATGGGAGATACGGGACCATGCGGACCATGCTCGGAGATTCATCTTGATATGCGAAGCGAAAAAGAGCGAAAAGAAACCGAAGGTGCCGGACTTGTAAACACCGACCACCCGCTGGTTATTGAAATATGGAATCTTGTCTTCATACAGTTCAACCGCAGCACAGACGGAAGTCTTTCTCCCCTGCCCGACAAGCATGTAGATACGGGAATGGGATTCGAGCGACTCTGCATGGTAATGCAAAACAAAATGTCAACATATGATACAGACCTTTTCCAGCCTATAATAAATGAGATCGGCCGCATAACGAATATCAGCCCAAAAAAGGATAATAATACCGAAACAGCCGTGCGTGTAATTTCGGATCACCTCAGGGCTGTCTCCTTTTCAATAGCAGACGGGCAAATACCCTCAAACAACAAAGCCGGTTACGTAATACGGCGCATACTGAGGCGCGCCATAAGATACGGGTTCACTTTCCTCGACCGGAAAGAGCCTTTTATATGCAAGCTGGTCCGCACCCTTGTAAATACAATGGGAGAGGCTTACCCCGAGATTGTCTCGCAACAGCAACTCATTGAACGTGTAATTGAAGAAGAGGAGAAAACCTTTTTAAAAACTCTGGATACAGGCATACGGATGCTCGAGAGGATTATCTCACAAGATGATAAAAAGAAAGAGATAAGCGGCAAGGATGCTTTTGAATTGTACGACACATACGGTTTCCCTCTTGATCTGACACAACTGATTGCAAGGGAAAACGGCTTTGTTGTAAACACAGAGGAGTTCAACAGTGAAATGGAAGCCCAAAAATCCAGGTCGCGTAAGGCGGCGAAGGTTGAGGCGGGCGACTGGGTAGTGGTCAGGGAAAAAGGTGAAAGCAAGTTCGTTGGATATGACCGGCTTTCAGCCCCGGCTTACATAACACGCTACAGAAAAGTAAGATTAAAAGGAAAAGAGTATTTTCAGATCATACTTGACCAAACTCCTTTCTATGGTGAAAGTGGGGGACAAATAGGGGATTGCGGCTGCCTTGAAAATGAAAGGGAAAGAATTGGCATATTCAACACTGTCATAGAGAACGATATCAATGTACATCTGGCTGAAAAGCTGCCCGAGGATCCCGGGGCCGAATTCAACGCAATCGTAGACAGGGAAAAAAGAATGCGCACGGCAAACAATCACACTGCTACACATCTTCTTCACGAATGCCTCAGGGAAGTTCTTGGCGGGCATGTGGAACAAAAAGGCTCTCTTGTTCATTATGATTATCTGCGCTTTGACTTTTCACATTTCCAAAAAACCGGCGAAAAAGAATTGCAACTTATAGAGTCATGTGTTAACAGGAAGATAAGGGAAAATATACCGCGAAATGAAGAGCGTGAAATATCCCTCTCCATGGCTAAAAAAAAGGGGGCAATCTCACTGTTCGGGGAAAAATACGGTGAAACGGTGCGTACTGTAAGTTTCGGTAAGTCAACTGAACTTTGCGGAGGGACACATGCCGAAGCTACCGGTCAAATAGGTTTTTTTAAAATTGTTTCAGAAACTGCCATTGCAGCCGGCATTCGCAGAATAGAGGCACTTACCGGAGAAAAAGCCGAAAAACATGTCAGATCACAATCTGAAAAAATTGAGCAGATAAACCAGCTGTTAAAAAGCAAAGGGGAGCCGGTCAAGGCCATCCGCGAGCTTCAAAAGGAAAAAAACCAACTGGAAAAGAAAGCTCAGGAGCTCGAAAAGGAAAAGATCAAGCAGATAAAACAAGATTTGAAAAATAAAATTCAAAATACAGATGAGATAAACATTATAGCGGAAAAAATTGAAGCCGGTCACGACGGCATATTAAAGGATACGGCATTTCAACTCAAAGGGGAAGTTGAAAATCTTTTCCTGGCATTGGGGGCTGAAATTAAAGGCAAGGCAATTCTGACCATTATCATTTCCGACAATCTCGTCAGGGAAAAAGAATTGAATGCAGCCCGAATAATAAGGGAGATATCTCCGCATATAAAAGGAGGGGGTGGCGGACAGGAGTTCTTTGCAACTGCCGGAGGCAAAAACCCGGCCGGGATAAGCGAGGCTCTTAATAAAGCCGTTGAGATCATAAAAACAAAATAAAAGAAGCTCAGAAACACCGGCCCTAAGGCATCCGGTTCAGGTTCCCCTGCATAATAAAAGAAGATAGGTAACACTGGCAGGGATTTTTTTGCAAGCCCCGGGATCAACAGAGCTTGAATCTCAAGTCTGATGCTTGAATTTCTCAATGAATTTGCTCAGTCGCCTGTAAAACTTCTTCCTCCTCTCTGATTCAAAAATAAGATTTAACTGCGCAGGGTATGCCTGCCAGCCCACACGCTTAAAGTCAATTATTACAGGCCTGAAAATTTCAGGAGTGGTCTTTTTAACCACAATATTGTTGCCGTAGTGAAAAATGTCAAAAAGCCACAATCTCTCCCTTGTAAGTATTTCAACAATTGAGTCAACATCTTTCCAGAAATTTTCGTTTGCAACCTTTCCGTGCTCAAGAACAGTTTTGGAATAACTCCCGTCAAAATCTACTATCCTTTCCATCAAAAGTATATCTTCTTTAAGCTCAACATATGAGGGCAGATATTTGCCAAGACCCGAGGGGAACCTCCTGTAGAGTTCATACTCCTCCCTGTTCACATCACGCCTGAATAACCTGCCGGTTAAAATCCCGGAATTTTTTACCCCCGGTTTCAACTTTTTAGCAATCAGGTCCTCGCCGGCAACCGCAAAACAATCCCTGTGACGCCCCTCGCCTATTTTTTCATAAAACTGCATAATTGTTAACCTGATTTAAAGTCATTCATATGGCCTCAAAATCTTCTGAACCGTATTATCCCTGCTCACTATAAACACGGAAAAACTAAATAAAGGTAAAAAAAGTTTAAATCTATCCATAAAATATTTGCACACACAAAACAGGGTCGAAAAAATCAGTCTCGCCTATCTGGGCGCAAACCATTATTATTCAGACCTTTTGGTGAATTCCGCCGAAATTTTCCGAATCGCTCCGCATTTTTGGTCGACTATTTTTTTGCAATTATATTATATTTACCGCCGAAACAAAACGCCTCAACTATGGAACTTAACAGAACTTTTGACCTTCTGGCGCTTTACAAGCAAAAATGGCCTGAAAAGGAAGATGCGCTTGCATCCAGGCAAAAGGGGGTGTGGAGAAAATACAGCATTGAAGAATATGCTAATACGGCATCATATTTCAGCTATGCACTTCTTGCAACGGGTTTCCAAAAAGGCGACAAAATTGCAACCATTACAAATAACCGTCCTGAGTGGAATATTACAGATATGGGGGCATCGCAGGCAGGAGTTATTCATGTGCCAATATATCCAACAATAAGTGATGAGGAGTTCAATTATATTCTCTCTCATTCGGGGGTCAGAATGTTGATCGTCTCAGACCTTGGGATTTACAAAAAGCTGAAGTCGATATGTGAAAAACTTCCTTCTATCGAAAACATATACACATTTAATGAAACAGATCAGGCACCCGGTTTCGGTGAACTTATAAAGCTGGGCAGGGAAAAGGAAACCGATTTTAAAGAGAGGCTGGAAAAGGTAAAAGAATCAATACTTCCTGACGATACTCTTTCTATTACATATACTTCGGGAACTACCGGCAAGCCTAAGGGCGTTATGCTAACACACAGGAACTTTCTAGAAAACATCTGGGGATGCAGCCAATGCTTCACTTTGGAACCCCACTACCGCGTATTGAGCTTTCTGCCCCTGTGCCACGTATTTGAAAGAATGGTAAACTATTTTTACCATTATGCAGGGGTCAGCATCTACTATGCCGAGAATATGGGTACTATTGCCGATAATCTGAAAGAATTAAAAATAGATCTTTTTGTAACAGTACCCAGGCTCATGGAAAGGGTATACGACAAAATAATAAGCAAGGGCAAAGGACTAAAGGGATTGAAAAAACAGCTTTTCTTCTGGGCGGTGAATTTGGGGCTAAAATACGAGGTTAACACCACAAACCGCTGGTACCTTTTCCGCCTGAAATTAGCACGCAGGCTTATATTCAGAAAATGGCAGGAGGCCCTCGGGGGCAACCTTAAGTTTATAATAGCAGGCGGAGCATCCCTGCAGGTAAGGCTTGCCAGGATATTCTGGGCGGCAGGCATACCGGTTTTAGAAGGTTACGGTCTTACCGAAACTTCGCCGGTGGTCTCGGTCAATTTTTTTGAACGCCCGGGCAACGTGAAGTTCGGTACAGTCGGACCTGTTCTGCCCAACGTTGAGGCTAAAATTGCTGAAGACGGCGAAATACTTGTCAGGGGAGATAATGTAATGAAAGGCTATTATAAGGACCCGGAGCAAACGGCTGCTGTCATAGACGAGAAGGGGGGGTTTCATACCGGCGACATAGGCGTTTTTGAAGAGGGAAAGTTTCTGAAGATAACTGACCGTAAAAAAGAGATGTTTAAAACATCGAGCGGGCGTTATATAGCACCGCAGCTTATAGAAAACAAGCTTAAAGAATCTCTTTTTATAGAACAGGCAATGGTAGTAGGTGAAAATGAAAAATTTGTCAGTGCCCTTATCTCGCCCCATTTCGAATTTCTCCACAACTGGTGTTTTCTTCATAACATACACTACCGCGACAATGAAGAGCTTTTAAAAATACCGGAAGTTACAGAACGTTACCAGCGTGAAATAAATGAAATAAACAAATCGCTAGGACAAACCGAACAGATAAAACGTTTCAGACTGGTGCATGAGGAATGGGCCCCCGAGACAGGCGAGCTCAGTCCCACCCTTAAATTGCGCCGTCACGTTATTTACGAAAAACACAAAGAGATACTGGATAAAATTTACGGCTACAAGGAAAAATAGCACAAAAGGCCACCCCTGTAACACTCAAGCGGCTTTTTTAATCACACTTTACTGCCGCCTGCTAATCTAAGCAGCCACAATGCGGCAAAAGTAATAAAACCGTTTACTATCAGCAACTCATACCCAAACTCGTAACCATTGAAAAGGAAAGCTGAATACCGGTCAACAAAAAAGCTAATTACAGGGGAGAGGATTGCAATATAGGGAACAAAGCGGTCTTTTACACCATATCGCGTAAAAAGCCCGAAAGCGAACAACCCGAGAAGCGGTCCGTAGGTATAGCCGGCTAAAGTAAATATTGCACTGATCACAGCCTCGTTGCTGAACGCCCTGAAAAGCATAATAAACACCACAACCGCAACAGACATGAAAAGGTGGACCCGCTGGCGTATTATTTTAAGCTGTTTTTCACTTTTGTTGCGAGGTCTCAATATATCAACCGTAAAAGATGTTGTAAGGGCGGTCAGTGTAGAATCGCCGCTGGAGCAAGCGGCAGCTACCAAACCGACCACAAACATAACCATAATTGCAGGCATCAGGTAACCACCGGTTGCAATAAGGGGGAAAAGGTCATCGGAACGCTCAGGCAAATTTATACCGGTTTGCAGAGCAAAAACATAAAGCAAAACACCGAGAGCCAGGAACATAAGATTGACCGGAATAAGCATAAGGCTCAGTCCGTACATATTTTTCTTCGCATCCTTTATATTTTTACAGCTGAGGTTCTTCTGCATCATATCCTGGTCAAGCCCGGTCATCGCAATCGTTATAAATGCCCCGCTTAAAAACTGTTTCACGAAATGGTGAGGGTGGTTCCAGTCATCAAAAAAGAAGACCCTTGAATAATCACTTTCGGCTATCGTACCGACCATATCGCCAAAGCCCATTTGAAGCTCGGAGCCTATTGCCCATATCGAAAACCCTGCGGCTCCAAGCATACAGGCAGTCTGCAGGGTATCAGTCCATATAATGGTTTTTATCCCTCCCCTGAAAGTATAAAGCCATATAAGCATGATGGTAATTATTACAGTAGCGGCAAATGGAACTCCCCATGCATCAAAGGCGGTTATTTGCAAAACATTGGCTACCAGAAAGAGGCGGCAGGAGGTACCAACCAGCCGGGAAAGCAGAAAAAAAGAGGCTCCCGTTTTATAACTCCAGAAACCAAACCGTTTGTGAAGATAAGTATATATTGAAGTAAGATTTAACCTGTAATAAAGGGGCATGAGAATATTGGCCACAACAAAATAACCAAGCAGGTAACCCGCCACCATCTGCATATATGAAAACTGGCTATCTCCAACCCATCCTGGCACGGAGACAAATGTAACACCCGAAACAGAAGCGCCGATCATACCGAAAGCTACCACAGGCCACGGGGAGCGTTTATTCCCGAGATAAAAGGCGAAATTGCCCGAATCCCTGCCAGTAAACCATGAAATAACAAGCAACAGGGCAAAATAGGATGCTACAACAGACAATACCAGATATGGTGACATATTAATAGCTAAATCTGAAAATAACTGCAAGATTAATTAAAAAGAATTAAAACGTAAAGCATTGTAAAAACTGCATATTGATATTAATTTTGTCTGGAGATACTTCCCGGAATTGTTGTAATTTTACCCGTTAAGTATTTTAATCACCCCCATCAGCCTTTGGCAGACAAAATAAGATGAACTAACATGGGGGTCATCGGTATTGAAACACTAAAAATCCTGAAGTGCAATTATAAAATACTGCTAAACAAATAATTAACACACTTTATAGAGATAAACCCAACTTATATGAATCCCGACTCCTATTCTTCCAGGTTGCTTGAAGCGGCGGTGAACGAATTTTCAAAACTTCCCGGAATAGGCAGGAAAACTGCCCTGCGACTGGTTTTGCATCTTTTAAGACAGGACCCCCAGGAGGTGTACTCCCTTGGCAACTCCCTTATACGTTTACGCGATGAGATAAAGCACTGTAAAAACTGTCACAGTATTTCCGATGAGGAAATATGCAATATTTGTACAAGCCCTCAGCGCAACAGCTCCCTTATTTGTGTGGTGGAAAGTATAAGGGATGTGATGGCCATTGAAAATACGCGCCAGTTTAACGGGTTGTACCATGTTCTGGGCGGGATCATCTCACCGATGGAGGGTGTCGGCCCCGGCGATCTCTCGGTTGAATCACTCGAGGAGAAAGTGGCAGGCGGGAAAGTCAGGGAGGTAGTACTGGCCCTTAGCACTACAATGGAGGGAGACACTACCAATTTTTACCTTTACCGGCGGCTGAGCAAATATCCCGTTGACATTACCGCCATCGCAAGGGGTATTGCCATAGGTGACGAACTGGAGTATGCAGACGAGGTAACCCTGGGACGCTCAATCGCCAACAGGACCATTTTTAACGCTTCATTTAACAACAAGGAGTAACTTAAGTTAAAAAAAAATAACCGCAAAATAATACCTGCAAAAACCTGGCAGGTTGCAAAATTATTTATACATCCCCCACACGGGTCATACACTTCCAGCTTAATCATCCCACCTAAGCTGACTTTTAATATATGTAATTATTTTCTTAATTTTTTTTTAATATCTATTGACACGCATACATTTATTGTTGTATATTTATTACAACTTAATATAAATATTGTAGTGCCTAACAATTTTATTGACTTTAATAAGTTTTAAAACTAATATGACGGTTTAACTTTTTAATTGCTACCTAACATATATTAATAATAACATCTTTATTATTTACTAACCTTAAATTTTATCATCCATGAAAAGATTGATTCTCTTTTTCACATTCTTTGTGATGGGAGCTGCTCCGCTGCTTTTATCACAAACGGTGCAAGTCACCGGTACCGTAACAAGCGAGGAAGATGGCAATCCTCTCCCGGGCGTATCGGTGGTTATCCAAGGAACAAATATCGGAACAGTTACCGATTTTGAGGGTAATTATTCCATTGCCGTACCGGAAGATGAGAATATTCTTGTTTTCAGGTTTGTGGGTATGAGAACACAGGAAGTGGCAATTGAAGGAAGAACTGTTATCGATATTGAAATGGAAACCGATATTCTGGGCCTTGAAGAAGTGATTGTAACCGCCCTTGGTATTTCAAGGGAGCGAAGAGGGCTTGGTTATGCGGTCCAGGATGTATCGGGTGCCGATATTGCCGAGGCCAAGGACATGAACCTTGTCAGCTCGCTTTCAGGGAGAGTGGCAGGCGTACAGGTTACAGGCACCAGCGGTGCGGTCGGCTCCTCTTCCCGTATTGTGATACGCGGTAACAGCTCATTCGGCGACAACCAGCCGATGTTTGTCGTTGACGGCACACCTATAAGCAATTTTGCAACCTCGGTTTCACAATGGGGCGGTGCCGACTACGGTAATGCTGTAATGGACCTTGATCCGGCCAACATTGAATCCATGACCGTTCTCAAAGGCGGAATGGCTGCGGCACTCTACGGTCAGAACGCCGCCAACGGAGTTGTGCTGATAACCACAAAAGATGCCTCAAGAACACCGGCGGCAACAGGGGTTAACATCTCAAGCTCGGTTACCTTTGATGCTCCTTACATTTTCCCCGACTATCAGAACAAGTACGGTCAGGGTATGAACGGCAGCGAGCTGCTTTACCAAAGGTACCTAGCGGCAACCGGTCAGACGGAAGCCGAATACAGCTATCAGCAATACGCCCTGGAACGAACATTCAGGTACTATGACGGAAGGGGCGGGGGACTCTTTGACGGGCGCGACGAAAGCTGGGGTGCCCGCCTGGACACTGGTCTGAGGCTTCCCCAGTTTAACAGTCCATACACCCTGGATGAAAACGGACTTCCCGTTTACGAGCATACACCCTGGGTCTCCAATCCGGGTAACACGCGGGACTTTTTTAAAACCGGTCATACAACAGACAACAGTATCGAAATATTCGGGGGAGCCGGAACACACACTAATGCCCGCCTGAGTTTTTCAAACTCCTCAACGGCCGGTACAATACCCAACACAGACCTGAGGCGCAACTCAATAAACTTTTCGGCAACTACAAATGTTACCGACAATTTAACCGCAAGACTTACCGGAACCTACGTTAAAAACTACAGCGACAATCTCCCCGGCGGCGGTTATGATGCTGACAACGTAATGCAATCGATCGGGGGATGGTTCGGCAGGCAGGTCGATATGAAGGCGCTTGAGGAAAACTGGCAAACACGTGATCCCTTCGGCTACTACTACAACTGGAACCAGACTTATTTCAGCAACCCGTACTTCATAGCCAACCGTATGATCAAAGGGCGTGAACGTGACAGGATTTTCGGGAATTTCGCTTTAACATACGAATTGACCGACTGGCTGAATATTATGGGCCGTGTTGGTAACGACTATTTTACAGAGAACAGGAAAAGCGTCTGGCCCGATGGATCGATAGGTGTGGGAGTAACCCAGGGTGGAGCTTTCTGGGAAAATGAGCGCAGCAACAACGAGTTCAACGCCGATTTGTTCCTCAATTTTGACAGGGAGCTTTCAAGTGATATAAGGATCGACGGTCTGGTTGGTGCAAACTATATGAACAGAACCTACCGGTTTATGAATATCCAGGCTGACATGCTCACAGTCCCCGATCTTTTCACAATAGGAAACGTTAGCGGAACCCCGCGCGCAAGTATGAACAATTCAGAGGTGGTAAGCAACAGTATATTCGGGTCGGTCAATATTTCTTACCGGAATTTCCTGTTCCTTAACACCACGGCAAGAAACGACTGGTCTTCAACTCTTCCGTCTGACGAATGGTCTTATTTTTACCCTTCAGCAGGGATGAGCTTTGTCTTCACAGAAGCTTTCGGAATGGATCCCTCGCTGCTATCCTACGGGAAAATAAGAGGAAGCTGGGCTCAGGTAGGAAAAGCCACCGACCCTTACCAGACCATAGGAACATACAGTCAGCCTGCGGCAACATTCCGCGGTGTTACCCAGTTTTTCCTTGACAGGACACTGCCTCCGCCAAACCTTAAAAACGAGACCACCACCACCTATGAAGCGGGTCTTGAACTGAACTTCATGAGAAACAGGCTGAGATTTGACGGAACATATTTTAACAACATTGTAACAGATCATATTATGCCGGTCAATATCTCTTCTGCATCCGGATACGGCAGCATGCTTATAAATGCCGGAGAAACCCAGAACACCGGTTTTGAACTGGTTTTAAGCGGTGACATAGTAAAAAACCGCGAAGGTTTTAACTGGAGTACAACAGTGAACTGGTCGAAAACCAAAGATATGGTAAATGAGCTTTACGGAGACCTTGAATCCTACCAGATCTCATCTTCATGGGGAGGATTGACAATTGAAGCCAGACCGGGCAAACGCTACGGAGTAATGATGGGACCGGGTTTTGCCCGCGACGACCAGGGAAGGGTAATAGTACATCCCACCAGCGGAAGAGTTCTTAAAACCCCTGTGCCGGTAGAAATTGGAAATATAACGCCCGACTGGATAGGGGGTGTGAGAAACTCTTTCTCATACAGAAATCTTAGCATGAGCTTTCTTGTAGATATGAGAATGGGAGGAGACCTGTTCAGTGTAACCCATTGGTTCGGCGGATATGCAGGTGTTGCAAGTTTCACCGCAGAAGGTGATATGAGGGAAAACGGACTTGTTGTGGGTAAAGACGTTGTATCACAATGGGGCGCTGTTCTTGCCGCAACCGACGAAGGTGCCATTGTCCGCGATGAAAGGGGGTTCCCTGTAGGAAGCGGTGTTGAAAATGATATTGTCATTCCCGCACAAACTTACTTCATGGACTTTTGGGGTAACCCGGAAGCCTCAATTATTGACGGCTCCTTTGTAAAGCTCCGGGAGGTTACAGTAGGCTATGACATTCCGCGAAACATAGTAGACAGACTCGGTTATGTGCGCAATGCAAGGCTTTCATTTGTCGGCCGCAACCTGGCGATGCTCTACACCCATGAATCCAACAACATAAATATAGATCCCGAAACAGGATTCGGTACCACAAATACGGGAATGGGTTATGAGCAGTACCAGATACCTGCTACAAGAAGCCTTGGATTCAGGGTTACCTTAAATTTCTAAAGTAAAAAACAAGCAATCATGAAAAAACATACAAAAATACTGGCAGCTTTTATAACCGGGTTGATAATTCTATCCCTTTCGTGTACCAAGGACTTTGAGGAGATCAATACCGATCCGAACAACCCGGTGGAGGCACCCTCAATCAATATTATAGCAAATGCTATAAGGTTTTACACTCAAAACCAGTTCAACCAATGGGGGGATATGAATGAACCCTCATCGTGGGCAAACCACCTGGGCAAAATACAATACATCGATGAAGCCCAGTACAAGTTCCGTGAAGGAGTGGTAAACACCAGATGGTCAGTTGCCTATTATAACATAAATGACCTGGACAAAATTATTAAAAAGGAGTCGGCAGAGGACGGCAATCCCAACTACAAAGCTATGGCAATGACCTACAGGGCTAACATCTATCAGAGTACGACCGACCGTTTCGGGAATATTCCATACACTGAAGCAGCTTTAGGGGATGAGGGCACAACGAACCCTTCGTATGACACCCAGGAGTTCATCTACATGGACCTGCTGGATCAGCTAAAACAGGCAAATGATTTGTACACCCCCTCTCCCGCTTTTGCCATCGGGCCGAATGATATCCTTTTCGGCGGAGATATGATGAAATGGAAAAAATTCACCAATTCATTGCGGCTCAGAGTTGCCACAAGGATCTCAGATGTTGCGCCAAATGTTGCCCGCACCCATATTGAAGAGATTCTGGGCAACCCGGCTACTTATCCGGTCATGGAAAGTAACGACGATAATGCTTATCTGTGGTGGCAGACCAGTCCGCCCTACAAGGAGCCCTGGAATGCGGATTCGGATGACAGAGACGACCACGGAATGTGCAAAACCCTTGTCGACGTACTTCTGGATTTCAATGACCCCAGACTGCCGGTTTATGCAAAACCCGCAACAAGCGACGGAGAATACAGAGGAGTAATATCCGGGGCCATTGACGGGACTTTTGTTCTTGCCGATATCAGCAGAATAGGTGCTCTCTTCAGGGATGTGCCCGACGGATTTTCTCCGATAATGAGATATGCGGAGGTACAGTTTAAAATTGCCGAAGCCGCCCACAGGGGATGGAACACGGGGGGCGCTACTGCGCAGCAGGCATATGAGGCTGGCATACAAGCCTCAATTGACGAATATGACCTCGGAGGTTTCAGTGATTACATACAGCAACCGGGAGTGGCCTGGGAAGGTGATATTGAACAGATCTACCTTCAAAAATGGATTGCTCTGTTCAATAATGGAAATGAAGCGTGGGCTGAAACCCGCAGAACAGATGTGCCTTTGCTGGAACATGCACCGGGCTCGCCCTATTTCGGTGAACATAACAGGCCTCCATTCCGGTATCCCTATCCAACGGATGAGGTTAACCTGAACAGCGGGAACGTTACTCCGGAACTGTCGGGTATTGTAAACCACATGTGGGGTAAGCAGATGTGGTGGGACACAAGAACGGGTGTTAACTAACACGCAAAACGTTTTAATTTACCCGGGTTGAATTAATATTAGTATTCACCACACATAGCATTAGAAAACAAAAAACCGTCTGCAGGCAATAAAGGCAGACGGTTTTTTATATTTTTAATTGAAAAAATAGGGCCGGTCAAATAAAATTAGCTGACTTACGTCAAAAAAATCAGGAAAAAATAGCATTAAATACGTATAACCGGATAAACAGGGATCAGAAAAAAACTTATTGTTATTTGACCAGGCATTCGGTTTCCCTGCAGAAGAAGAAAGAAGGATTGTAATGAATTATTGCCGGGCAAGGAATATATATTCCTTCAGGTATTTGTATGGCACCGGCTGAAATATTATTTATACCCGGTGAAACGGAAGAATTTGCAACAATTTCAATATTTTTTTAAATAACGTGCCAATTATTTGGAAAATAATATATTTTTGTTTTATATGCACAGTGGGTGGAATTTAGCAGCTTTGCAAACAATTAAGTTCCCGATTAAATATTTACCGATGTTAATCCGGATTTTTCTGTTTTTTGCTTTGTTTTTTCATATGAATCTTTTGTTCTCTCAAAAACAAATTGACCGTAGGGAAACGTTTTTCGATGCACAGTATTTCCTCTCCTATGAAGACTATTCAGAAGCCGTTCACCACTTCCTTAAACTACACAACTTTGAACCCTTCAACGCACATGTAAACTATAAAACCGGTAAGTGTTACCTCAATATTATCGGGAGCAAAACAAAAGCTATCCCTTATATGGAAAGCGCTATCAACAATACCGCCAGATGGCACTGGGGCTGGGCTTATATTGAGCGCAGGGCCCCTTATGAAGCATTCCTGAAACTGGGAAGGGCGTACCGCATTAACAACGAACTGGAGAAGGCCGAAGAAATGATAAACCACTACCGGGGCCTTCTGCGCGACAGGCATCAAGACCAAATTGCAAGAGCCGAAAGGGAGCTTGAAATATGCGGTATTGCAAGGGAAATGCAAAAAAAACCTGTTTACTTCAGGGATATACATCTGGGAGAATCTATAAACACAAGGAACAACAATTTTAACCCGGCCGTTTCGGGCGATGAATTTGTTATGGTTTACATGACAAGTCTGCCCTTTTACGATGGTGTCTTTTTCTCAAAGAATGTTAAAGGAGAATGGACTCCGGGTGTAAATATTGTAGATCAGATAGAATCGGACGGGGATCACTATGTTTCCTCCCTGAATTATGACGGAACCGAAATGTATTTTGTAAAGGGTGACAAGTTCAAAAGCGATATATATGTTAGTCATTACAGCAAAGAAAAAGAACAATGGGGGAAGCTGGAAAAATTGAACGACAATATCAACACAAGCTGGAGGGAGTCACATGCCAGCGTTACAAAAGACGGCAACACTCTTTACTTTACCAGCAACAGGCCCGGAGGGTTCGGCGGACTCGACATATATAAATCGAACCGCACAAGGGGTGGGGACTGGGGGCCGGCAGTCAACCTGGGATCAAAAATAAACTCAAAATACCATGAAAAAGCCCCTTTTGTGACCAAAGATGGTGAAACACTCATATTCAGCTCTTTCGGACATTATAACATGGGGGAGTTCAGCATATTCCGCTCTGATATAACTGAAGAAGGCGAATGGGGGGAGCCGCAAATAAAAGGATACCCGCTCAACACAACTGATGACAACCTTTTCTTTGTACCGGTGCGTAACGCAGAGGCGGGGTACTATTCAAAATTTGATGGGAACAATGTTGGCGGAAGCGATATTTACATAGCGGAATTCCTTCCCGAAAAAACACCTCCGGAACCGGAGAAGGAGCCCCTGATGTCGCCAGAAGAAATTGAGGAGATCTATAAAAATTACGGGGTAAGGATTACTGACACACTCGATGCTGATGCAATAGCTCTTGTGACAGAAGACCCCGAAAGCGGGGAAGCAGAATTCACAACAACCCCGGAAAAATTCAACGAATGGTTCAGAGAGAGCCCGGAAAAACTGGAACATCTCATTCCCTGCGATTGCGACACAACTCTCTTCTGCATAAATATCAGACCTGTATTTTTTGAGTTTGACAAATACGAGATAACCCCATATGCCCGTCTTGAACTTGAGCGTCTTGCAAGCATAATGAAAGAATACCCCGATCTGGAAATAGAAGTAGTAGGACATGCCTGTAATATGGGCTCCGTTCCCTTCAACCAGAGGTTATCGGAAAACCGTGCAAAATCGGTTGCAGAATATTTAATTTCAAGCGGTATTTGCGAAGACCGCATATCATGGCGCGGAGAAAGCGAGCTCAGTCCGATCGCCATCAACACCAACCCTGACGGCACACCCAATAAGGTTGGAAGAATATACAACAGAAGAGCCGACATTATAGTTGTACATACAGAACATCCTTATATAGTAACGGAAGAAATATTTATACCTGAAGAATTGAAGATAAAAGAACAAGAAGAGCAATGAACATACTAAAAGGAGAAGCGGTACGGCTGAGGGCACTGGAACCCACGGACGTGGATCTGCTTTACGAATGGGAAAACAACTCCAGTATCTGGTCAATAAGCAACACTATTGTGCCTTTTTCACGCTTTGTTCTTGAGAAATATATAGCAGACTCCCATCTGGACATTTTCCAGACCAAACAACTTCGCTTAATGATAGATCTAATAAGGAGTGAAGGTAACAAAACTATCGGAGCCATTGACCTTTACGACTTTGATCCAATGCACAGCCGGGCAGGTATAGGAATACTCATAAATAACGAAAAAAACAGAAATCGCGGTTATGCTTCTGAATCTCTTTCCCTGCTGATCAACTATGCATTTAAAATACTCCAGCTTCACCAGCTTTATTGCAACATCGACAGTGACAACAAAGTAAGCCTGAGGCTATTCAAAAAATTCAACTTTGAGGTGATCGGTGAAAAGAAAGAGTGGAACCGGACTCCTCAAGGATGGAAAAGCGAGTACATGCTGCAGCTTATAAACAAAAACGATTAACCCTCTTTTAGCTCCCCGTATACTGGTATTTGCCTCAAAAACCGATACGTTCCCCTGCCGTGCTCAATAAGGCAGCAGTAATGGCTCAGTCCGTTGGTAACCACAAGATAAGATACCCTGAAACTTATATTGTACCGGGCAATTTGTTCAAAAACATTTTGGGAAATATTAACCGAAGGTGCTTTACACTCAACAATTAAAAGGGGGGTGCCCATGCGGCCAAAAACAACGATATCACAGCGTTTATCAACATTGTGAACTTTCAGGGGCAACTCAACGGCCACAAGTGAAAGAGGAACATTTTTTTCACTCTCCAGATATTTTATAAAATTTTGCCTAACCCATTCTTCGGGTGTTAGGGGCACATACTTCTTTCTTATCCCGTCAAAAATAAATTTTCTCTCCCCTTCTGATTTTATTTTGAAAGAATAAACAGGTAAATTTAACTTCTCCATCGGAAAGCAAAATTTCCGCCAAGTTAGCAATAATGGTCCCAATTTAAAACTTTGTTTTACAGTTATGTCAAAGATGAAGTTCAGTGATATAGCAAATGAACTGAAAAAAGGTATATACCGTCCGGTCTATTTTTTATATGGCGACGAACCATACTTTATTGATAAAATAACAACTTATATCCAAAAAAATGTTTTAAGCGAAGCTGAAAAATCCTTTAACCTCACGCTGTTTTACGGAAGGGATACCAATGGCGATACCGTGATTACTGCCGCACGAAGGTTCCCGATGATGGCAAAATACCAGGTCATCATACTTAAAGAAGCACAGTACATGAATATAGAAGAGCTTACACCCTATGTGAGGCAGCCTTTAGAATCAACCATACTTGTCATTAATTACAAAAACAAAAATCCTGACAAAAGGAAAAAATCTGTTAAGGAGCTGCTTGAAGCAATACCTGCCAGCAATGGTATTGTGTTTGAATCCTCGAGGTTGTATGAGGAAAAAATTCCGGAATGGATAATAAGTTACCTCAAAGGGAAAAAGTACACCATTACAATGGATGCCTGTGGGATGCTTACCGAATACCTCGGCAATGATCTCGGTAAAATTGCCAATGAACTGGACAAGCTTATTATAACTCTCCCGGAAGGGGAAGAGCAGATTACTCCCGAACACATTGAACACAATATAGGTATGAGCAGGGAATACAACAATTTTGAGCTGAACAAGGCGCTGGCCTCAAAAAATGTACTTAAAGCAAACCAAATTAACAACTATTTTGCCAGAAACCAAAAGGACAACAATATAGCACTCACCCTTGCAATGCTTTATTTCTTTTTCAGCAAGGTGCTCACATACCATTTCATCAAGAACAAGTCAAAGAAAAATGTAGCCTCGGTTCTGAAGGTGAACCCTTTTTTTGTTTCCGAATATGAGCAAGCTGCAAAAAATTACAGCAAAAAAAAGGTTGTAAATATTATTCGAATGCTCAGGGAATACGATCTGAAATCAAAAGGTTTCGGCAATGTGTCGGCAGATGCGGGGGACCTTCTCAGGGAGCTTGTATACAAGATACTGCACTGAATCCGGCTGATCTCTTCCGGTTTCAACCGCTTTTTTACTGCACATTCTATTGGTTTAAGGGGGATATTGAAGTCCACAAAAAAGAAGGTTATAAAATCCGGGCGCTTTTATATATTTGCAAAAAAATGTTATGAACCTTACTCTCATTATTATAATTGTAACTTCTTTAATATCCATAGCCGGTTTTTCCAGACCCGAGCTTTCAAGGAAATTTATATTCAACCCGTATCTGGTTTACCACCGGAAGGAGCTGCACCGGCTGATCACTCACTCTTTTTTGCATGCCGACTGGGCTCACCTTATCATTAATATGATAGTTCTGCTTTCATTCGGTACCGCCGTGGAAAGATACTTTATGGAGCTCGCGGCAGAAGGGGTCGCCGGTCACCCCTCAACATCTTTCCTCTTTCTCTACTTTGCCGGGGTTATCATATCCACACTCTCCACCCTTTTCAAACACAAGAACAACTCCTGGTATAATGCCGTGGGGGCATCCGGTGGTGTCTCGGCAGTTTTGTTCACCAGTATTTTCTTTGATCCCTGGCGAAACCTTTACCTGTTTGCCGTTTTACCCATTCCGGGGATTTTGTTTGGAGCAGCCTATCTGGCATATTCCCATTATATGAGTAAAAAGGCGGCGGACAATGTCAATCATGACGCACACTTTATAGGTGCGGTCTTCGGGCTAATATTCCCCTTGTTTATAGATCCGGGTCTTATACATCACTTTATAGGACAACTGCTTAACTTTTAAAGATGGGAAAAAACAGGGCCATATTCCTTGACCGCGACGGAGTTGTCAACATGGAAAGAAATGAATACACCTACAGACCGGAGGATTTTCATTTCACCCCGGGTTTGGCAAATGCACTTAAAATTCTCAAAAAACAAGGTTTTATTATAATTGTGATCACAAACCAGAGCGGTATAGCAAAAGGAATATATACCCGCGGGGATGTTGAAAATCTGCACAGGTGGATGAACGCACAGCTCGCTGAAAAAGGCGTCGCAATAGATGAAATATATTTCTGTCCGCATCACCCCTCAACAGGTAAATGCTTTTGCAGGAAACCGGATAATCTGCTAATTCAAAAAAGTATCGGCAGGTTCGGCATCAATCCCTCTGGCTCTTTTATGATAGGAGACAGCAAAAGAGATGTTGAGGCAGCTGAAAAAACCGGCATAAAAGGGATCCTGGTTGAAAAAAACCTGCCACTGACACTTCATATAAATAAGATAACAGGAAGCTATGGCTGATAACGGACAATTCATATGTTTTAACGGGAAGATGATACCGGCCACATCTCCTTCACTTTTCCACAATAACCGGGGATTTTGCTACGGCGATGCACTTTTTGAAACAATCCACGCCAACGGAACCCGTATCCAGTTTTTCACTGAACACTACAGGCGCATAACAACCCATCTATCCCTTTTGAAAATAAAACCGCCCCGGTTTTTCAGCCCGCAAAATCTCGAAGAGGCAATGATCAAGCTTTTAAACAAAAACCGGCTGCTGAAGGGTGCCCGTCTTCGCCTGTCTGTTTTTCGCAACAGCGGGGGGTATTATACCCCGCAAACAAATGAAAGTTCATATCTTATAACAGCAACCCCTTTGGAAGAGGACCTCTACACCCTTAACAAAAAAGGCCTGAAAATAGATATATTCAGGGATATACATAAACCCCTCAACCGGTTCTCCAACATGAAAACAGCCAATAGTCTGCTTTATATCATGGCAGGGATAAAAAAGAGTGAAAACGGGGTTGACGATATGATACTGGTGAATGAAAAAGGTAATCTTTGCGAAGGTATCGCTTCCAACCTGTTTTTAGTAAAGGGAAAGGAGATATTCACACCGCCGCTTGGAGACGGATGCGTGGAGGGAGTAATGCGCGGGCAATTGATCCGCATTGCAGCAGAAAACGGATTTTTCTGCAGGGAGAAAAGCCTGGTTGAAAATGACCTGAAGGAAGCAGATGAGATATTTCTTTCAAATGCAGTAAAAGGAATCACATGGGTTGTTGCCTGGAAACAAAAAAGATACTACAAAAAAATATCCGTTATGCTCACTGAAGCCCTTAATAAAGAGCAGTTCCCCGACACTTAAAAGAGACATGTCAGGCTTGCTGAAAACTTTTAAAAGCGGTATTGGCATATTTGCGGTTGGCTGTTTAAAGGGGGGCGTTCCCTTCAAGGCTTTTGAAGGGGAGGGTTTCCCGTTTCGCATCATCAAAGATGAGAGTTTTTGGGTCGAAGCATCAAAGATAAGAGTATCTGGTTCACAGCATCAAAGATGAGGGTTTCCTGCTTCTCAGTATCAGTTGAGACCGGGATTGTCGGGAAAGTTGGTCCACAACCGGTACTTGCCTCCAAGGGCATCAAGAAGATTGTGCCATGAAAATGGGCTTTTACATTCCATAATTGTTTTTTCATCGAATTGTCCGATCACCCAGGAATTCTCTGAAATTTCCCTTTCAAGCTGTTTGGGCTCCCATCCGGAATAGCCTACAAAAAACCTGATCTTGTCAGGATCAATCTTACCGGCACGCATCATCTCTTTTACAATTTCAAAATCACCCCCCCAGTAAATATTTTTGTAAACCTTCACACTGTTTGGTATAAGATCGCCCATAAGATGTATATAATGAACTGTATTGGTGCCCACCGGACCCCCCATGGAAACAAAAGCCTCCTTATCCGGAAAATCCGATACCAGCTCATCTATTCCAACATCCAAAGGCTTGTTGAGCAAAAAGCCAACACTTCCGTTATCGCCATGTTCGGTGAGCAATATGACAGAACGCCTGAAATATTCGTCGACAAGGAAGGGCTCTGAAATTAAAATTTTTCCCTGTGCCGGCTTAATATCGTTTTGATCAATCTTGAAAAGGTCAAAAGGTAGGTCCATTTTCAAAAAGTATTGTTAAATTAACATTTTATTTTTCAATTAAATATACAAAAACTAACGGAAATGCTGTCATTTTTCCGACTCAGATCTTTTTTCCCTGCGCAGGCCCGCTATATTGAACTATTGAAAAAACGAATATTGAAAACACATTATTTTCAAATTACCCGATTATTAAAATTATAATCAAAAATATGTATATTGGCGGGTGATTGCTTTGGTAATTAATTTACTTAATCGATAAATTTTTTATTTATGAGCTCCGATGCCAGGTCTCCTTCCATTTTACAAGCTTTGATACCCATTTTTTTTCTCATTATTTTCCTTTCGCTTAATGTTTATTTCTTCGGAGATGCAACCCTTGACGGCGCTAATCAGATAGCACTGCTGATTGCCGCTGCCATAGGAAGTGTCATTTCGGTTTCTCTCGGACATAAGTGGCTGAATATAAGAAAGCAAATCATTACAAGCATCAGCTCTGCCATGCCCTCAATGCTTATATTGATGGTAATAGGATCACTTGCAGGCACCTGGCTGCTAAGCGGAGTAATACCTGCAATGGTGTATTACGGATTGCAAATATTGCATCCCAGTATCTTCCTGGTAGCATCTGTAATCATATCCGCTCTTGTATCGGTATCTACAGGCAGCTCATGGTCTACCATAGCTACCATAGGAATAGCATTACTAGGCATTGGAACCGCCCTGGGGTTCAACACAGGCGTGGTGGCCGGTGCGATCATCTCCGGAGCCTATTTCGGTGATAAAATGTCTCCTTTGTCAGATACCACCAATCTTGCACCTGCAATGGCCGGGACAGATATTTTCACCCACATAAAGTACATGACACTCACAACCGGACCATCAATTATTATAACTGCAATTATTTTTCTCATAATGGGGTTCACCTTTGATCCGGCAGGTGTGGATGCGGATGTGGAAGCAACACTTGCAGCAATTGAGGAGAACTTCTTCATACACCCCGTTTTATTCCTTGTACCGGCCACCCTTATTGCTATAATCGTAAAAAAAACACCGCCTCTTCCGGCAATATTTGCAGGGACTATACTGGGAGCCCTGTTCGCACTTATATTCCAGCCCCATGTTATCCAGCAGATATCTGGTGTGTATGACAATTTTGCCGAAGCTTCCTATATTGCAATTATGCAAAGCATGTTCGGGGCAATACAGGTTGATACAGATCATGCCCAGATAGCAGATCTCTTCGCAACCGGCGGAATGGCCGGTATGATGAACACTATATGGCTTATTATAACCGCCATGGTCTTTGGCGGAGTTATGGAAGCAGGCGGTATGCTTGTAAAGATAACCCAGAGCATAATTAAATTTGCCAGAAATACCGGCTCTCTCGTTGCAACAACAGCCGCCACGTGCCTTTTCTTTAATGTTACGGCCTCAGATCAGTATATATCCATTGTGGTACCCGGAAGGATGTTTTCAAAAACCTTCAGGGAAAGGGATCTCAAGCCAGAGGTTCTGAGCCGGACACTGGAAGACTCGGGTACGGTAACTTCCGTTCTGGTGCCATGGAATACATGCGGCGCAACCCAGGCTGCCGTTCTGGGGGTACCGACACTCACTTATCTCCCTTATGCCTTTTTCAACATTATAAGTCCGTTCATGACCGTTTTCATGGCCGCATTCAATATTAAAATAAAGCGCATTTCAGATGATAAAAAAATAACACCCGATTCCTGACTGTTTTTATAAAAACACCCGGGGTTAAAACCCTGGCCAGGTGAAGAACAACAGAAATCTGCTTATTAACGTTTTAATGTGAAACCAAAATATTTAAAAACTGAAACCCGCATCAGACTAAGTCAGACAAAATAAGATAAACAAACCATGCGGGTTCCATCCAACAAAAACATATATACTTAATTGTTAAGCTGAAATAACTAGCTGATTATTGATTTAATAAAACACATTTGTGCGGATGAACCCCCATCAGCCTTTGGGCAGACAAAATTAGATGAATAAACATGGGGGTCCATCGGAATTGAACCACTGAATATCCTAAAGCATAATTATAAAATACTGCTAAACAGATAATTAAACACATTTTATACGGATAAAATGGCTGAACTGCTTAAAATAATTCTGCCTGTTATAGCATTGCTGGCTCTTGCTTTTATCGGACTTGGCATAAACATTTTTTTTAAAAAAAGCGGGAGATTCCCTGAGACATCGGTCGGTGGCAACAGGGAAATGAGAAAAAGAGGCATAACCTGTGTCAGGGAGGATGAGCTTAAATGTCACAATAACAACGGGTATAAAGGAAAAGGTTGCTGTTGCTGACGAAGACTATTCCCGGAGCCATCTTTCAAACCCTTCAGAGTATGTCACTTCCAGCTCCCCTGAGTCTCCTTCATAAATAAAGTATCCCTCCAGATCTTCAATTTCAGTGGTAAACTCAAGGCTTTTGTCTGTTCCCATTACCATGAAGGCAGTAGCCCAGGCGTCTGTTTCCATAGCAGTACTTGCTACGACAGTAACACTTAAAAGGTTATGATCCACGGGGAAACCTGTGTGAGGATCTATGGTGTGGGAATACTTCCTGCCATCCTCAACGAAGAAGCGTCTGTAGGTGCCTGATGTAGCAATTGCCCTGTCGGTCAGGTGAACAATTGTTTGAAGTTCCCGTTCAACCGGCCCAGCATCGTATTCCGGCTTGTCTATTCCGATCCTCCAGAAATCGCCTGAGGGATTCCGCCCTTTCAGTCTAAGCTCGCCCCCTACCTCAACCATGTAATCATCCACTCCCTGCTCATCGAGAAAACGGGCAACAACATCGGTCATATATCCTTTGGCAATTGCATTCATATCAAGCTTAACCCGCGGGTCATCCTTAATAATATTGTCACCTTCAAGTCTGACTTTATCAATTCCCACAAACTCCAAAATACTGTCAACCTCTCCCGGGCTCAGGTCTTTTCGATCGCCTTCACCAAAACCCCATGCATTTACAAGGGGGGCGACAGTTATATCAAAAGCATTTTGTGTTTTTTCAGATATTTCAACCGATTTTTTAAAAACCTCTCTCAGGTATTTATCAGTTTCACCGCCCTTTTCACTTTCATTTATTTTATAAACAAATGAGTTGGGGTCATAAATGGACATCGATTTTTCAATTTTATCGAACAGCTCCTTAATATCCCCGTGATAATCATTATTATCGGAACACTTGTAGGTAATATGGTAAAATGTGCCCAAAGCACGGCCTTCAAGTGATATATATTCATCCTTCTGCTGGGGGGCGCAGGAATAAAACATCAACAAAACTGAAACACAAGCGGAAAATATCTGCACTTTCATAAATTTTCAAATTATTGTTAAACCGAATCATATACGCATATAAGGCATTAAAATTATCCCCCGGCAATATTTTTTTCCCACCTCCAAAGAAGCTCCCGCTTTTTAAAATAGATACTTTTAAAATACTTCCTGTCCGGGAATATTTTAAAACCTGCCATGTGGCCTCAGTGCCATCGCTAAAGACACAGGTCAAATTATCCAAAATCATCGAAAGATATCATTTCTTCGGGAACACCCAAATCGTAAAGCATTTTTGCAACCGCATCGTTCATCATCGGCGGCCCGCAATAATAATATTCAACCTCGTCGGGCTCCTCAAGCTTGCTAAGATAATTATCATAGACAACATTGTGAATGAAACCTGTATGGCCATCCCAGTTGTCTTCGGGCTTGGGTTCGGAAAGTGCTATATGAAAACTGAAGTTGGGGAATTTTTTTTCAATTTCCCGGAAATCTTCTTCATAAAATATTTCTCTTTTCGAGCGTGCCCCGTACCAGTACGAGACTTTTCTCCTGGTGTTGAGCGTATAAAACAGGTGAAAAATATGGGACCTCAAAGGAGCCATACCGGCACCTCCACCAATGTAAACCATTTCGTTTTCACTCTCCTTTATGAAAAACTCCCCGTAGGGCCCTGATATTGACACCTTTTCACCCGGTTTTTTTGAGAATATATAAGAAGAGCATATTCCGGGGTTAACCTTTTTGAAAGTCTGTTTTTTGTGGTTCCAGGGAGGAGTCGAAATTCTGACGTTCAACTTGATAATATTCCCCTCTGCCGGGTGATTTGCCATTGAATAAGCACGGTAGGTAGGTTCGGGGTTGACCATTTTCAAATCCCACAGGTTAAACTTGTCCCATTCGTCGCGGAACTCCTCCTCAACCTCAATGTCGTTAAAATCGACCTTTACAGGGGGAACATCCAGCTGAATATATCCTCCCGGCTTAAAATCCAGAGTTTCACCTTCGGGAAGCTTAACCACAAATTCTTTTATGAAAGTTGAAACATTTTTGTTGGACAATACCTCGCACTCCCATTTTTTTACATCCAACACCTCGGGGGGAACCTCAATTTTCATGTCATTTCTCACTTTAGCCTGACAGGCAAGGCGCCATTGGTTTTGCTGTTCTTTGCGAGTAAAGTAAGGCTTTTCGGTGGGCAAAATATCTCCCCCTCCCTCTGTTATGCGGCAACTGCACATGCCGCAAGTGCCCTGTCCGGCACAGGCCGAAGGAAGATAAACCTTATTTTCATACAACGAAGACAACAAAGTGGTACCGGGTTCGGCTTCCAGTTCTTTTTCATCATTAATGTTCAGCTTAACATTGCCCTGGGGAATCAGCTTTGCCTTTGCATAAAGCAAAACTATAACCAGGGTCATTATAACCGCAAAGAAAACTGCAATGCTGATAATAACTACAATTCCCTGAGATGCTAATAAAGTCATTATGATTTATTTATACGTTGCAAATATTTAATTACAATTCAATACCCATGAAACTCATGAAAGCCATACCCATCAATCCCGCTATAATAAAAGTAATCCCCAGTCCGCGCAAAGGACCGGGAATATTTGAATACTTAATTTTTTCCCTTATTGCGGCTATTCCAACAATGGCAAGGTAAAACCCTACCCCTGAACCCACTCCGAACGATGCAGCCTCGGCTATTGTACCATACTCCCTCTCCTGCATGAAAAGAGATCCTCCAAGTATTGCACAGTTTACTGCTATAAGCGGCAGGAAAATGCCAAGTGAAGTATAGAGTTTGGGGGAAAGCTTCTCAACTGCCATCTCAACCAGCTGAACCATTGAAGCAATAACTGCAATAAACATGATAAAGCTCAAAAAGCTGAGGTCTACATTCTCAAAAGCCGGGCTCAACCAGGAAAGAGCGCCTTTCTGCAAAAAATAATTCTCAATCAGGTAATTAATCGGCACCGTGATACCCAGCACAAATACAACCGCCATGCCCAGTCCATGAGCAGTACTCACAGTTCTGGAAACCGCAAGGTAAGAACACATGCCCAGAAAGTAGGCAAAAACAACATTGTCAATAAAAATTGACCTGACAAAAATATTTACTAATTCTTCCATTGTTTGCTTTTTTTTCGGGTTTCAACTAGCTGGGGCTGGATTCAATAAGTTTTCTGTTGCGCGCCCGCT
Source organism: Bacteroidota bacterium (assembly GCA_003554865.1). Classification (GTDB taxonomy): domain Bacteria; phylum Bacteroidota; class Bacteroidia; order Bacteroidales; family PUMT01; genus PUMT01. The sequence goes on from PWHJ01000152.1 coordinate 55,458, forward strand.
GCACCCAGATAATTACCCCCACTGTTATAAGTGCCATGGGAGGAAGTATCATAAATCCGTTGTCTTCATATCCAAGCTCATAAACTCCAAGTCTCTCCATTACAGGGTAACCGTAAACCGTTCCCGAACCAAACAGCTCCCGGATAAATGCAACTATCACGAGAATAATCCCGTATCCGGCAGCATTACCTACCCCGTCAAGAAACGACGGCCACACTTTGTTTGAGAGGGCAAAAGCCTCCAGGCGCCCCATAATAATACAGTTTGTAATTATGAGTCCCACAAAAACCGAGAGTTGACGGCTCACATCGTAAAGGAAAGCCTTGAGTATCTGGTCGACAAGTATTACAAGCGATGCTATTACGACAAGCTGAACAATGATCCGTATACGCGAGGGGATCGTATTCCTGAGCAATGAAACTATAACATTTGCCAATCCCATTACACATATAACCGATATTGTCAGCACCACTGCAGGCTGCAGCATTACCGTAACAGCAAGTGCCGAGCAAATACCCAGAACCAAAACGGTTATGGGATTTTCATCGTCCAGTGGAGTTGTCAGTAACTTGACATTCCTGAAAGAGAACAAAGGTTCTTTTTCTTGTTGTTCTGTTTGGCTCATAAAATCTCAGTTTTACTGTTCTTTTCTTCTTTCCCTAAAATAATCCTCATAACTGCTCAAAACATCATACATCATATCTTCAACTCCATTAGTTGTCATTGTGCCACCCGAAATACCGTCAACACTATGTCCTTCGACCGGGGAATCAGACGGGGCCAATATCTTAACCGAAATAAACTCGGAATCTTCGTCAAAAAGTCTTTTGCCCTTAAACCTCTCCTGAAATCCCGAGGTCGAAATTTCGGCTCCAAGTCCGGGTGTTTCGCTTTCGTGATCAAGTATTATACCATATATTGTATTGAAATCGTCATTAAGGGCAACATATCCGAATACAGGTCCCCACAGCCCACGCCCGTGCATGGGTATAATATACTTATATGAGTCATCATTAATCAAGGAGACAAAAACCGGCAAATTGCGCTCTTCAAGGGGTTTTCTCATTTCATCGCGCATATCCACATCAAAGGCTTCAATATCATCCTGTATTTCGCCTTTATGGTTGATTACATATGTTTCAACAATATACTTTTCATACTCCTCATAAATGTATGAATGCCTGTCATCAACCTCTCTGACTCTTTCGGCCTTTTCAACGGATTTGAGTATATCTGTTTTTTTTGCAACTTCTATGTTCCTTTCCTGAAAAGGTCCCAGCCAGGTGGAAACAAGCGAGAGTACAGTAGCTACAATAACGACCATCACTGAAGCATAAAGAAAAATATATGTATTGCTTTTCTTCATCTTAAGGAACAATTTATAATTAACAGTCTAATAATTTCTTCAGTACAGCTCAATATTTAACCGGTTAAACTTTAAGCCGGGCAAAATCAATGCTCACCGGTCAATTTTGCACGTTTTAGCCTGCGCTTCACATTGGCATTTACAACAATATGGTCAATCAAGGGAGCAAATACATTCATAAAGAGTATGGCAAGCAATACCCCTTCCGGAAAGGCAGGATTGAGCACTCTTATCATTATGGCCAGGAATCCTATAAGGAACCCGTAAATATACTTCCCCGTTTCGGTGCGCGAGGCAGTTACCGGGTCGGTCGCCATATAAACGGCACCGTATGCCAGACCTCCCATAAAAAGATGCTGCCAGGGGGGTATTTCCATCACGGGGTTAACGGCGAAAGCATTCAGTAACAATCCCATGGTAAACGCCCCAACAAAAACTGACAACATAATCTTCAGACTCCCTACACGTGTAAACGCAAGGATCAGTCCGCCGAGCAAAATAGCTGCTGTTGAGGTTTCGCCCACAGCTCCGGGAATAGTTCCCAAGAACATATCCATAGCATCCGGAATCGCATCCATGTCCTGCACCGCAGCACTTGCAAGCGGGGTAGCCCCGGAGAAGCCGTCTACTATCCCCTCCCCGTTTTCCAGTCCGGACACCCAAACATCATCAGCTGAGAACCTTGCCGGGTAGGCAAAAAACAAAAAACCTCTGGCTGTTACCGCAGGATTAAGTATATTCATACCAGTTCCGCCGAAAACCTCTTTCCCTATTGCTACTGCAAATATTGTTGCAATAGCGATCATCCAAAGCGGCATGGTAACGGGAAGGGTAAGCGGCATTATCAGGCCGGTAACCAAAAAACCTTCATTTATTTCATGTCCCCTTACTTGAGCAAAAATAACTTCCACAATACCTCCTGAGACATAAGTCACAATTATAAGGGGCAACACCTTGACGAACCCGTAAGCAAAAGCATCCCAGACAGAACCTTCCTGCCCGGTTGCCAAAAAATGCTGATAACCGACATTCCACATCCCGAAAAGCATAGCGGGGATCAATGCAATAATGACAGTTGACATCGTACGCTTCATATCTGCAGCATCGCGTATATGTGCTCCCCGCCTGGTAACTTTGCCGGGTACAAACAAAAAAGTTTCAAAAGCATCAAAGGCGGAGTTGAACATATGCAATTTCCCGCCCTTTTGAAAATTCGGCCTAACTCTATCAAGAAATTGTCTTATTGAATGCATCCGAATTAATTGAATTTAAAAATATTTAATATGTTATTTTCAACTGGTTTCCTCTATAACCTTTTGAATCCCCTCACGCAAAATATGTTGCACCTCAATTTTGGATGTACAAACAAATTCGCACAAAGCAAGGTCCTCTTCAATAACCTCGTATATCCCCAAATTTTCCATATTCTCAACATCCCCTACCATTATGGCCTTTATCAGGTGCTCGGGGAGAAGATCCATTGGAAGCACCCTTTCCATTTCACCCGACATTACAAAAGCTCTTTCACCGCCGTTGTAGTTGGTATCCAGCCTGTAAAGCTTGCCCGGCATAAGCCATGAAAGGAAGGTGCCGGAGACACTGAACTTGTCAATATTGGGCATGGCCCAGCCTAAAAAGCGGGGATTGTCACCTTCGGGTATGACAGTTACCTGTGAATCGTAAAAACCTATATAACCACCGGAGTCTATACCGGAGCCGGTAAGCACATTGCCGCTGATATATCGCAAATTGCTGTCTGTTGTTACATTTTCCCTGACCATATTTTCAATCGATGCACCCATATACGTCCTGTAATATTTGGGCTTTAACACCTCTGATCCGGTAAGGGCAACAATCCTTGATGCATCAAAAATACCGTTCAAAAAGAGGCGGCCTATAATTAACACATCCTGCGGATTAACATACCATACCACCCCGTTTTTATGAATGGGTGCCAGATGATGGATTTGCACGCCGACATTACCGGCCGGATGCGGCCCCGTAAACCTGTTGATCTGAACTTTTGAGGCTTTGGTAAAAACATCGCAGCAGGGATAATCGGGATTTATATTCAAATGTATTTTCCCCGTTGTCAGCTTTGAAAGGGCATCTATTCCGGCCTGAAATTCCTTTCCGTACTCTTTCATAAGGAAATCGTAATCGGGTGCCAGCGGAGCGGTATCAAATGCCGATATAAAAATCGACCGGGGAGTGTCATCCGGGTTTGCAATAATGCCATAGGGGCGCTGCCGGATAAAAGGCCATGCACCACTTTTTAGAAGCTTTTCCGTAACAGCGTGACGATCAAGTCCGGATGGCTCTGCCTTACCAAAATCCTCATATTCCATCCCGCTGCCTGCCTCAATCACAATCTCCTCAATTCTCCTGCGCTCTCCCCTGTTTATTTCAGTTATTTTACCACTGGCCGGGGAGGTAAAGATTATGCGCGGGTCATATTTGTGATAACACAACTGGGTGCCGGCTTTTACAACGGCTCCCTCCCTGAGGCTCAACTTGGGCATTATATTGTGAAAATCTGTTGGTTTGAGGGCAAACTTGCGGGGAAGTTCCGGTTTAACAAGAACCTTTTCTGCCTTACCCTTCAATCTGATGTTTAGACCTTTTTTAAGCTTTGTGACATTCGCCATTTTAGCAATAGGTTAAGGAAGTTTTACACAAAAATAATTTTTTTTATCAAATATCTTTAAAAAAAAGTAAATATTTACCTGATTAAAAAACTCCCGTACACAAAGAAATTTTATCAAACTGTTGATGGGCACACCATCATATTTACCAAATCAAAAAAAATGCATAATTTAGCAATTGAGCAGCGGTAACCCAATATTGTCATATTTGCAATATCAAATGCCAAAAATTAAGCATTTTACAGTTTTTTTCCTTCTCTGTTTTTTGCCCACGGGGATACTTCCGGCAAACGGCGTGAAGAGATCCGGTTCCGAACAGGGTGATGTTTATGAAGATTTTGTCTTCATTGACAATATTAAAAGTGTGCGTATCCACAAAAAAGAGTGGGAGGTCTCTTACCCTATTATAAAGCTCAACAGCGGGGAGCAGATATACCTCAGCTTTGACGATCTGGAAGGGGATGTAAAAAATTACAGCTATACCGTTGTTCACTGCAATGCCGACTGGACTCCTTCGAATCTTTTTCCCTCGGATTACATAGATGGCTTTTACGAAAATCCTGTCAGAAATTACAGGTTTTCCTTCAACACCTTTTTGCCTTACACTCATTACACACTTACTCTGCCTAATGAGGATATTGACTTTAAGCTTTCGGGAAATTACGTAGTAAAAGTCTTCAAGAATTCCGACCCTTCAGATATTGTGTTAACACGCCGGTTTTTTGTCAACGAATCTGCAGTACACATAAATGCTGTGGCAAGGCAGCCCCTGTTGCCCGAGCACAGGAAAACAGGACACCAGATTGACTTTACGGTATCCCACCCCGATCACCCGATCAGGGATCCCTATTCGGAGATCAATATAACCGTTACACAGAACAACAGGTGGGACAATGCCTTAACCGGACTGGTCCCGACATTCGTAAAAACCAATGAAATAGTCTATGAAAACGAAGAAAAGAATTACTTTCCCGGGGGAAATGAGTTCAGAACCTTCGATATTCAAAGCATGCGGCATCAATCCGAATTCGTTCGCAATATAGAGTTTGGCAATGACGGTTTTGATGTATACCTGACAGATGACCGGTCAAGGAAAAACAATTACCGGTTCCATCATGAAGAGATAAACGGCAAATACGTGATCCGTACAAGAGACGAGTCCAACGATGCCACAGACTCGGAGTATGCAAAGGTTCACTTTTCACTTTCTCAGGAGACCCCCTTTGACAACGGAGATGTTTATGTGATGGGTGAGCTTAGTCACTGGAACTTTTACCCCTGGAACAGGATGGAGTACAACTATGAAACTCGTGCCTATGAGCTCACCATGCTTTTAAAACAGGGCTATTATAATTACAAATATGTTTTTCTCGAAGAGGGCTCTGAAAAAGCTGACGCAGAACTCCTTGAAGGCAATTTTTACCAGACCGAAAACGACTATATCGTATATGTATACCACCGTGAGCCCGGCTCGCGTTACGACCGCCTCATAGGTGTGCAAATAACAAACTCAGCCAGAAGATAATATTTTTCTCTGCCAAAAACTCCTTCTCTGCCAGCCCCCCTTGCAAGAAAAGCCTGCTGTGCCTCCAATGCAGGAAAATCCTACTATCCCACCCCACCCCCTGCAAGAAATCCTGCCGTTCCAAAAAGGGAACCACCACCATCAGAATTTGGAAAAGCCCTTAATGTCCGATATCCTCACCAATTTCCTTCATGGCGTTAACACTGATCTCGGCAAACTCCTGAACGGAGAGCCCTATATTTTCACACTCCCTTATGTGGTCGCGGTTGACAGAAGCGGCAAAAGCCTTTTCCTTCATGCGCTTTACAACGGATTTGGGTTTTACCGATGCAATCTTCTTATCAGGGTAAACAAGTGCCGTGGCGAATACCAGACCTGTTATGGTCTCACCTGCAGCAAGCGCATGCTGAAAAACAGTTGTTCGCTCCTGGCCTGTTGCCATTTCATTATGCATTTTAACCGCATCAATTATCTCAGGGTCAACCCCATGCCCGGCGAGAATGTTAACCGCCTCAAGTCCATGGCGGGCCGGATCGGCACCGGTCACCTCCACGTCAATATCATGAAGAAGTCCGGCCAGCGCCCATTTATGCTCATCTTCACCCAGCCTTCTTGCAAGTGCTTTCAAAACCGCTTCAGAGGCGTAACAGTGAGCCAGCATTTTTTCATCCTTTACATATTGTTTCAAAAGGTTCAAAGCCTGTTCTCTTTCCATAAAGTATAATATAAATTGTCTTTTATAACTTGTTTAATTTAATAGGCAACTAAATTAAACGGTTTTACCCGTTTAACAAACAACTAAATTAACCGGTTTTACCCGGAGAAAAAAAATCCTTCATCCTCGGGGCACCAAGTACTTTAGTGCATTTAAACAGATCACGGAAGCAAAAGCGGGCCAACAACCCAACCCGAATAACCGGATAAGGTTTTTTTTTCAATGTGCATCAATACCGCAGCGCATATAAACAAGATGCTCCATAGTCTTTAAAAGCTCACTCATATACTCACCTGCAGCTTTTACACTACCCGGAAGAGTATATACAAACGTGTTACCCATCACCCCGGCCACCCCTCTGCTCAGCAATGCGTTGGGTTTTTCACTTCCATACTTGATCCTCACATGCTCCATAACACCGGGTATCTCTTTGTCAATGAAGAGTCTGACAACCTCGGGTGTCACATCCCGCGGTCCCACACCCGTTCCCCCGGATGTTACAATAAAATCGGTACCCCTGCTTTTGCAATCGTTCAATATATCTTTAAGCTTTTCCGGCTCGTCGGGTATTACTTTATGTTCAATTTTAATTTTCCTTTTTGAACCAGAAAAATGCTCCTCAATCTTTTTAATGATCTCCGGTCCGCTTTTATCCTTGTACTCTCCTCGACTTACCCTGTCGCTTAGCGTTACCACGCAAAAAGAGAAAACCCTTGGATGATAATTTAGGATATCCCCGGGCTTCAATTTACCTTCCCTTATTACGCGGGCAAATATACCTTCCTTAGGCATAACGCAATTGCCGACCTCGCGGAAAATAGCACAGGTATTGCCGTGGCACTCCTTCCCGATGCGGGTCACTTCCAGCTCCACATTGTCCGATACGAACCGGTCAAGCGGCAAAGTCTCAGTCAGTTCCAGTCCGCTTGTAGTTATATTCTCGGCAAACTCGCCAGGATTAATTTTCCGTCCCGCTTCCTTTGCAAACCTTTCCACACTTTCATCAGCAAGGAGGCTCACCTGCCTGTTCCATGGTCCGGAATGGGCATCTTTGCTTATACCGTTGCAATCAAGTATAACCTCTTCAACGGGCAGCTTGATTGTCCCTTTCTTTTCGGAAATATTTACTGATACAACTTTTACAGCACTGTTTGACATAACTTGAAATTTAGAGGTCGGTTTTGGTTTTTTCGGTTAACTTAACTTGCTCTATTTCCATATTTTTATCGGCCGACTTGCACATGTCGTATATTGTAAGCAAAGCAACAGAGGCGGACGTAAGTGCCTCCATTTCAACCCCTGTCTTTGCGGTACAGGAAACCTCTGAAAAGACTCTCACGCCCTCTTCCTCGACACTTGTTTTAAGATGGACTCTGGTAATGGGGAGAGGGTGGCAAAGGGGGATAAGCGAGGATGTTTGTTTTCCGCCCTGTATGCCGGCAATTTCTGCAACGGTGAGAACATCACCTTTTTTTAGCTTGTTTTCCTTTACCAGATTGGCTGTTTCCCTTTTCATGCGGATAAAACCTGTTGCCCTTGCAGTTCTTGCCTGATCGGGTTTATCTCCCACATCAACCATTTTGGCCTTGCCTTCACCGGTTACATGACTCATTTTTGACATTTTACTATCCTCCTATATTGTAAAATTTGTTCTGACTATTTAGTGAACCGCATTGAGGTTTATTGGCTATCGCTTCCCTAATGGCCGTTTCAGCTCCGAGCTCCCTGACGGAAAACTGAAGATCGCTGAAAAGACATGGGTTTATCATTCCGCTGGCTGTAAGGCGCAACCTGTTACATTGTATACAATCTCCTCCCTCACCCCCTTCAACAACAGAAAACTCACCGCTTTCAAGGTCCATAAGGCGGATAAACCTCACCTCCAAACCGTTCTCCCCCGCAAAGCGGTCAACCGCCACAGGATCAGGATCTTCTTTTGATTCTTTAACCACACAGTTAAGCTTCACGGGAGTAAGTCCGGCAGAAACGGCTGCTTTTATCCCCCTGAGAACAGCATCCAGATCCCCTCCGTTTGTTATTTCACTGAATTTGACAGGATCAACCGTGTCAAGGCTCACATTAACGCGCATTAAGCCGGCGGCCGACAGATCGGCGGCAAACTGTTCAAGAAGAACCCCGTTGGTGGTCATGCTTAGATCATTAATTCCCTCTATGCGCCCGATCATACCCACCAGCTTGACAATATCACGCCTGACGAGAGGCTCACCGCCTGTGATCCTTACCTTATCGACACCTTTGGAAACTGCAACGCGCACTACTTCGGTTATCTCTGCAAAAGAGAGAATTTCCCTCTGGGGCAACAGCTTTATACCTCCGGGTGGCATACAATAGCTGCATCTAAGGTTACATCGGTCAGTAACCGACACCCTCAAATAATTTATTTTTCTTTCAAATTTGTCGTACATCAACAAAATCTCCTTTATTTAACTCTTTGACCCCTGCGGGCACCGGCATCAATCCATCGGCAAAACAAAGCGAGTGTATATGAGCCGATCCGTGATAATCTACCGGAAGCACTTCGCCTCTTTCATTGCAACTAACCGGTATCCATGCTATTCTGTCAGATTTCTTTCTTTTGTAACTTGCTGAAAGGGGCCTGATAAGCGGCACAGGATTGTAGTCATATCCCATGCATCTGAAAATAAAAGGTTTAACCATCAGCTCAAATATTGTAAAAGAGGAAACAGGATTGCCCGGCAAACCGAACACAAACCTGCCCTCTTTACTCCCGAAAACCGTAGGGCGACCCGGTTTGACTGCAACTTTTTCAAACTCGGTTGTAACACCGATCTCTTTGAGTATTGCGGGAACATGATCATAGTCCCCTGCAGAAACCCCACCTGTAACCAAAACTATATCATTTTGCGAAAGCGCCCGGCTCAAGGCTTTGTCAGTAGCCTGCGGTGTGTCTTCCACGATCCCCATATAATTTGGGATCGCACCGGTATTCTCTATCTGCGCGATCAGCTGGGGACCGTTGCTGTTTCTGATACAGGTGCCTTCGGGCTTTACGGAAGCCTCCACAATCTCATCCCCGGTATTAAGTACGGCAACCTTTGGTCTTTTATAAACACGCGGGTTTGCACATCCGGCTGAAGCCATAACCGCAACATGCTGGGGTTTTATCAAAACCCCTTTTTTAAGGGCTGCCTGACCCGATCTTATATCCTCACCTTTTTTTGCAATATTGCCGGCAGTTTTCGAGCCCGTAAAGACGATCCTGTTTGAGGAAACCTCTTCAACCTGTTCTACCATTATGACACAGTCGGCTCCTTCAGGCACTCTTCCGCCGGTCATTATTTTGGAGCACTCACCCCGGCCGATCGATTTTTTGGGTAGATCGCCGGCCTTAATAATTTCCACCACTTCAAGCTCCCCGCCCAGATCTTCCCGCCTGCAGGCAAATCCGTCCATCGCCGACTTATCAAAGGGAGGCATATCTGTATCTGCAATCACATCTGCTGCAAGCACCCTTCCGGGTGAATCCCGTAAAGGCACTCCTTCCTCACCGAGCGTTGCAGCTGCATTATAGATAATTTTCGAAGCCTCTTCAAAAGATATCATAGTATTTGATTTTTTTATTGCCGTCCTGGCTATAATTAATGATTTAAAACTGTTTTTCATTTCTGTTGCCCGGAATCGGCAAATCATTATCCGGGAAACCTTTCACAATTCCTGACTGTTTTCTTCAATTCGCCACACCCCGTTTTTCAGTCCGATCACCTCCAATCCGGGTTTAAAACCTTTACCGTCAGAATATGAAACTATATCGGCCATATCAACAAGATCACAGCAATTTTGTTTGATGTTTTTCTCACTGTTGCTTCTTATCATTACAAACAGGCCCGGGTTGATAATTCTTCGCAGGCTGTTTGATTCACACACAAAAAGAGAGCTGCGGTCAACCTTCTCAAATAAGCTGCTCA
>PWHJ01000197.1 GCA_003554865.1 Bacteroidota bacterium
ATAAAGATTAACGGATGGCTCATTTTCTGCAGTAATACCAATCCAGTGGGCAAAGTCTTTTTCTGCCTTGAATGTAACATTGAAACAACCTTTATCATCAGAAATCGCAGAAGAAGACCAGCTCACCCAACTTCCTTTTTTCCTGCCGAGGGTGGTTACATAAATTTCTAAGTTACCGGGGTTATTGGCTATTCTGCCCCATACATTTATTTCATTTTGTTTAATCCACTGCACCTTCCAAGAACTGATCACTACCTGATATCCTTTTATCTCAACAGGAAAAACACTATAATCACTCTGCGGAAAAGAAACCTCTGCATGAGTGGCTTCCCAGGGATCTTCTGCAACGAATTGAGCTAAATACTGTCCCGGTGGCAACTCTTCCAATCCGGCATAAAAAACAATTTCGCTTGCCTCATCTGGTATTTCTTTTTCCATAACCGGCGGATTAAACGGCCTGCTCTTATCCCATAGCTTTAAAATTCGATCATTCATTTTACCCCGGTCCACCCACTTGAATCGGTATTGAACGTCTTCCTCTTCTTTAGTTTGTTCCAATGACAAATCTTCTACTTCCCAGCGAATTCTAACCAGAAACAACAAGCAGTCAATGATTTTTTCATTTTTATCGCGATCATAAAGGGTAAGATAAAAATAACCCGGCTTAGATCGAGCTTTTACAGTATCGGTAAAGGGGAGCAAGTCGAATTTAGCCAGTCCTTTTTTAATTTCCCGGTCATAATGCTGATCCGTTCCTTCTAATCTTAAACGTGCCCTGGCATTAAGATATAACGGCACTGAAATCTTCAGGTTAAGGGACTGGGCTTCTTGCCAATCACCCAACCATAGTTCCTCTGTCTTTTCATTCCATACTTCAAATGCACTTTCTTTTAATCCCTCTACGGACCAGCGTATTTTTGGAACTGTTATCGACAAAGGAAGCTTAAAGAAGCTCTCTTCCACACCTTCTTTTCTAAGGCTGCCATGCACATAGTTGCTTGCATTTTCCACAACTACCTGAGACACCCTTCCCTTTGTTTCAGTTAATTTTGCCGGCTCAAAAACATCAAAAACCAGATCCTCCGGACAGGTTAACTTCATCTCTATTCTTTGGTCATCTTTTTCGATAGGGGGACAAATTTGTGGAGTAAATGAAACTTTTAAATCATCCACAAAACTGATGTCATAATTAAACTTTTCACCTGCAGGATTGAAGATACTAATCGTATAACGGCCGCAAGGTTCCTGTTCAAACAAATCAGTTTGCTCCAAAGACAGTAAAACCATATTGCCACCTGGCTGAACTTTCAGTAGATCTTGCAGTTCTTCAAAATTCCAACTTGCCTCTTTGCCGGGGTAACCAGCCCTGGGCCTTATCTGGATCAGCCAATCTTTTAGCTCATCCAAATCAACAGTAGGAACATAAATAGAAATACTATCGCGCAGATAAAGCGGATAGCTTTCATCCACCATGACACCATCTATTGCTTTACCGCTTAACTGAGGAATCAATACCTCCTCACCGGTTAAAATAAGATCGTGTTGTCTATTGTTTGCATCCACAACGCTTATCTTTTCGCCGGGGAACTTGCTTGTATCAATCAGCTGCTGGTAGTAAGTTTTATCGAGATCAACGGTATCTTCTTCCAGGGGAGTTAAAAACTCTTGAAATCCTAAACTTTCCTCGAACATAAACCAGAGTTTTTCCCGGGGCAAGGGATCAGAAAAAACAAGGCTTCCCTTTTCATCAAAAATCATCAAGGGCAACTGTTCCTCAATAAATAAGCGCATCAACCAGTTTTTTAAAACATCTTGCCCGAAACCGAATGCTACATTGATTACTCCAACAGGTGACAAAACAGAAATACTGGTACTTTCAGTCTCCAACAAACCCTCTTCCTTCTTGTATATATCAAGAGGGATATTTTCTACCAGCTGCTCACCTTCACGGTCAGTTATTCTGATCCATGCTCGGCTGGAAACTTCATCGTTATAAAATCGCTGAGCGGGAAAATACAGGTATATTTCTCCAGTAGGGGCCAGCTTTATCTCCGGGGTTTTTAATGTCTGGTGGACGGATTTTTGTGTGGTTCCCTGTTCGGCTTTTTCACTTGATTGTTCATTCCACCAATTATAAAAAGCATCCACCACCCTTTCAGGCAGCGGCGATTCCTCACCTTGCTTAAAACCTTCACCGGTCATTGTTTGCATGTACATGCGAATCGACTCAATCAGCCAACCTTCCGCCCATTCATCTCCGTGAAGCACAAAACGGCGGATCGGTTCATCTATATAATCAAGTGGCCTCGTTAGCGCTTCCACTTTTTTCTCCAAGTCGGCTATCTCAGAGTCGGTCTCCTTGATATATTGTTTGAGGCTGCTCAAAAGAGCATTTAAACCACTTATATCATAAGCCAACAATTCCTTACTAAATATAGCTTCTTCATCACAGAGTGTTTGCTCTAGCTCATTAATCCGTTTTTGTTTTTCTTTATACTGCGAAAACATTTGCCGCCCACGTTCTACATCGCCCTCACCAAGCCTCTCCAAGGCCTCTTCAATATAGTCTGCCTTTTCCTGCAGTTCCTTTCGTTTAGCTTGCAGGTCAAGCAGTTCATTATCGATCCGCTTGACCTCGCTTTCTATTTCTTCGACCTGCTTTCTTTTTGAACGAGCCTCATCAATCCGGTTTTGCGCTTTTAAAAACAGCTCCTCCACTCCCATTTCTTCAATAGGCTCAAGCCCCAACAAATCTGCAAAACCGATTATTTTTCTCTTTAACTTATCTGCCTTTTCCTGGGCTTTTTGCAAGTGTTGCTTTGCATTGATATATTTTTCATATTCAGTACGGATATCTTCAACCAAGTCTGCAATCTCATTAGATGCATCAATGTCAGCTTTCGCTTTATCCGGCAAAAAGCCCTCAGCCAGTTCATAAGCATGATCTAAAACCTCTTTCATCTTAAACCTTATAGATTCGATCTTTTGCCCGAACTTTTCTTTTTCCTGACATCTCTTGTGAGCCGCTTGTTTTCTTGATCTGTAGCCGGTTAAAGCGGGAACAGTTATAACCACTCCAGTAAAAGCAAATAACCAGAAAAAAAGTTGGGCAGGGTTTAATACTACGAGTACTATCCCGGCAGCCGTCAGCAATATGCCAGACCAAACTAAACCACCCGGCTTTTCAGAAGTTGCCACGGTTTTATTTAATTTTTCTTCATTTTTCTTCAACAACTCCTGCAACGAAGCGGCTTCCCTGAAAAAACTAATAACTTCCTCCCAGGGAAGCTCCGCCAAATATGGCTCCTGTAGTTCCAAAGAATTGTTTTCATTCAAGTTTTGTAATTTTTTTGCTAGTTCATCCCTGCACTCCACGTATTGCTTTTCAAGACTCGGGATACTTTCTAAACTTTTTTTCTCCCTGTAATATTCATCAATGTGTGATTGAATGCTATCAGCTGCTTTTAAAACAGGCGCATGGTACTGGTAATAATCATCTATCTTTTTACCGTGTTCACACCTTTCTTCCTGGAGCACCTCTTCTTTATTGTTTATTTCGCTTAAATCATCTTTATATTTTTGCCACGCCTCTTCGTAATTATCACCAAGCGCATTAATCAAATATCCTTTATCTCCAACTTCATCTTTTAATTGCTCATGTTCTTCCCTTACCTGGAGAATTTGTTCCGCCTGCTCCTTCTTTTGCAGATACTCCTCTTTCTTTTTATTTAACCGAAACAACTCCTTCGCAACATTATTGTATTCTTTATCCTCACTTCTCCATTCATTCACTATAGCTTTGATCTCATCAGACTCAATTTTATCTTTATGAACCAGCAGCTTAATTACAGTTTCAAAAAATTCCGGAAGCAAGCTCTGCGGAATGCCACCATGCAGTAAAATATTAGCTACGTAAGCATGGAAGCCACTAACTTCAAGCACCGGCTTACCGGAAGATGCAAGAGTTCTTAAATATTCTTGCCCAATTTTTGCCTGCCAGTTTACATCATCTACACCCAAACTATTTGAAACAGGTGTCCAGTAATCGCCTTCATGGTAATAATAAATGCCTTGGCCCACCAAAAATGCGGCCAGCGCAGCTGGTGTTTTCTCGGTTACATATCGAATCCCAGCAGATAAGTTATTCTCAATCTGAACTCTGATTAAATCTCCCAAATGGTCTATATCTTCTTTTTTGAGCTCGATCTGGCCAAAATATTTAACCCTATCAGCAAGACCTTCCAGTATCTTCTCGCACTCGTTTAAATTTGAGCACTCCCACAATGGATGAGATGATAGTAACCTTTCTACATATCTACTCTCATGAGTTCCTTCACTGCCGTACATTTTTTCTGCTACCGGTTCGCCGGGGGGCAGTTCTCTTTCATGATCTGCTTTGAAATCCAATTCAAAAATCGATCTCTGGGCATAGTAACTCTCAGGCTGACCCCAATAACCAAGACCCTTATCGCAAAGTCCCCCTATTTCATGGTAATAATCATAAAGGTTTTTCAAAGCTATCCGGCGGATAAAAATAAGCATCTCTTCATCAAGGTAATTTACTACATGATTTTTAAATGAGAGTAAGTTTGCAGCTTTATCGTATTCCAGCAAATCTCCTAAGTATAAAACAGGGTTATTGATCATCACTTGCTTTACTTTACTAAAAGGCAGACTCAGCACCCTGGCCATTGCCATTTTCTCGCTTTCAACCATTACCCCAAGTTGTGCTCTTGTCTCGTAAAACTCCATAAACTTCCTGGCCACTTCATCAATACCAGAAACAACATTGGAAGAAGAAGTATCAAGCAAAGAAAGGACAGTAACCATCTTGTAGGAAGCCTGCCTGCGTGAAAAAGACAGTTCGAATTGGTTAGTTATATCGGTTTTTTTGTAGAAAAGAAAGTTAAACCTGCTTGGTTCAGCCGTATTTATTTCATAATCAAGCAAGTGTACACGACCGTAGTATATGAAAGGCATATGATGGCGCTTCCGGTAAAAGAGGTGTATTTCATCCCCATTATTTTCAGCATTAATTAGCCGTTGATCTGAGGTATGGCCGACTTCTCCTTCTATGCTTAAGATATCATTATCAATAGAGTCTTGGTACTGGGGTTGGTGTGACTGCTTTTCTTCGGTTATAAATAAAATTATATAGGGGGCCTCAGCTGGAGTTACAATCCCTTTAGCCAAAGCTTGATAGGACTTATAGCCCCATAATTCAGCTAATCGAGGTCTTGTATATTCTTTGCCAATCTTAACATTCTCGAAGGATACCGGCATTTCAGATCC
>PWHJ01000203.1 GCA_003554865.1 Bacteroidota bacterium
AACCCCGGCCGGCATTCATATGTTTAGCTCCTGCAGAAGCTATATAAACGGTGGTAGGAAAAACACCGCCAAAGAAAGAACCAGCCATAGTACCTACTCCATCGACAATTTGAGATTCTCGTACACTATAGTCATCTCCACAGGCTGCCATCGCCTCTACATTATTCATGGTTTCCAAAAGGTTATAAATCTGGATAGGTATGACTACAGCCAATAAACCAGCAGCGGCTCCAAATAATTCAGCCATTCCTGTGATTGGAGCTGCTGTTGGCAGGAAAGGATAAATTCCTAATTGATCAAATCCCTCTCTAATAGCTTCAACTTCCACTACCCCAAAGATATAGGCTAATATGGTACCGGCAATAATGGCAAAAAGAGAGGTTGGTACATTAAAGGGCATTTTCTTTTTAGCTATCATACCGATGATTATAATACCCGAGACTAATAGTCCCACAATAGGAGCTTCGTAGGTGGTGAAAAACATCTCTCCTCCAATAAAGGTAAAGGCTACTCCAGCCAGAGCTCCCAGCATAGCAGCTCGAGGCAGGTTTCTTCTCAACCAGGGTCCTATAATGCTGCCTAAAACCTCTAGAGCTCCCCCGATAAAGCAGGCTCCAACTCCAATCATCCAGGCCATCTCCGCATCGCCATTGGTAAACTCTAAAGCAGGTCCTAAAACACCAAATAAGTAAATGAACATTACCGGAGTGGAAATTCCATAGGAAAGAGCAGTTACATCGGTCCGCCCTTCTTTTTCCGCTAATCTGCGAGCCATTCTAGCATAATAGAAATTACCAAAAAGAACAGCAATAGCAGCGCCAGGGATTACCCGGCCAAAAACTATGTCAGCTGGGAATCCCATTCCCATCATAGTGATAGCAATAACAGCAAAATTTGCCAGGTTGTTTTGAAATAGAGCAAAAAATCCATCAACATCTTCATTTTTGAACCAGGGATAATCAACTGATGAATTCATGTTATTAAAATCACCCTTCCTTGTTTGAGATTAATAGGAAAATATTTAAATAAAATTATAAAAATTTAAATTAAACTTATTATAATAATTAGCAATAAAAACTCTTATTCCTGCAAAAAATTTAAATTTTAACGAAAATAAAATTTTTTAATATTGTGCTTGTTTTATTCTTATGTTATAATTTACTTACACGATTAGTATAATTTATGAAGTAAAGGGTCGAATAATAGTTTGAATAATCCAACAAAAATCTGGAACAAAGAAAGGGGAAAACAGAGCTAGTATATTTAGAACAAAATTTTTCAAGAATCTTTTTTAAAAAAAACAAAGGAGGCAAAAGAATGATTAAAAAGATTGGTCTAGTAATGCTTACTGCCGTATTTGTGCTGTCAATGATGGCTATGACTGCCGGAGAAGTAATGGCTCAGGATGAGTTGATTGTAGCTCAGGGAGCAAGCAGGACTACTATGGATCCCCAGGGTGAGAATGACCAGCCCTCAGCTCAAGTTAGGGCGATGATTTATGATACCCTGCTTCATCAGACTCCTGACATGGAAATTGAGCCAGGCTTAGCTGAAAGTTGGGAACAAATCGATGATACTACCTGGGAATTTTATCTGCGGGAAGACGTTTATTTTCATAATGGAGAATTGTTTACTGCTGAGGATGTTAAATTCACCTATGAGCGTCTGATTGATCCCGATAAAGCTTCGCCTTCAGCATTTATTCTAGAGATTTTAAGAGAAATCGAAGTAGTTGACGATCATACAATTAGGCTGCATTTGGAAGAGCCTTTTGTTCCTCTTTTAAGTCATCTTACTCATACTTCTACTAGTATTCTCAATCAAACAGCAGTGGAAGAAGCCGGTGATGATTATGGTACAATTGTAGTAGTAGGAACTGGCCCTTATGAATATATTGACTGGGCTACCGGTGACTATATCCTGTTGGAAAGATATGATGATTACTGGGGCGAGTTAGCTAATATTGAAAGATTGAGATTTAGAGCTATTCCTGAAGATACTGTGCGGGCTATTGAAGCCGAGACTGGTGGTGCTCATATTTCCTTAGACATCTCTCCTGTTGATGTGGGAAGGCTAGATGAGGATCCCCAAGTGAATCTGACTCAATATGCTACCCTGGCTACCCATTATATTGGATTTAATACTCAGCAAGAACCTTTTGATAATGTTAAAGTAAGACAGGCCATTAACTATGCAGTCGATATTGACCCCATAGTGGATTATGTTTATGAAGGTCAGGCAGTAGCAGCTAACAGCCCGATTTCAGATATGGTCTGGGGGGCTAATCTTGATTTAGAACCCTATGGTTATGATGTTGAAAGGGCTAGAGAACTTTTAGAAGAAGCTGGTTATGGTGATGGCTTCACCACCACTCTTTATACTAATGATAATCCTCAGCGGATTCAGATTGCTGAAATGGTTCAGGATAACCTCCGTCAGCTCAATATAGATGTTGAGGTAAGCGTCCTGGATTGGGGTGATTATCTAGACAGAACTGGTGAAGGTGAGCATGATATGTTTGTATTGGGCTGGGTTTCTGTAACAGGCGATGCTGATTATGGTCTTTATTCTCTGTTCCACAGCAGCCAGTATGGTCATGCTGGTAATCGTACTTTCTGGTCTGATCCAGAAGTTGATGATCACCTGGATGCCGGTCGTATGATTTCTGATTTAGATATCCGGGAAAATGCTTATCTTTCAGCTCAGCAGATTATCAGAGATGAGGCTCCTTGGATCTTCCTGATTCATACCGAGGCAGTACATGCGCTAAGAGAAAATGTTGCTGGATTTGATCCTCATCCTGCCGGGCATCATGACTTCAGCGCAGTTTATTTTGGTGACTAAATAAGCAGATTATCAGATCTTCAACTGATTAATTAATCTGTTTAATAGAGTGAAGGCATTGATGACAACTAAAGCGATAGGCAGGCTTTTTACTGTCTATCGCTTTCATCTTGCTTTAGTTTAGATTCTATAACCTTATGCTTATATGAATTATATATAAATCAGAGGATTATATCGTTGACAAATTGAGGACTGCCCTTTATAATTGTTATATATTTATTGCTAAATTATCTTCTCAATTTGCAAAATTTTTTAGGAAGGTGGAAACTCTGAATGTGGAAATATATGATTAAAAGGTTGTTGGCTTTGATACCAGTTTTGATTGGGGTATCAATCCTGGTATTTCTGCTGATTCATATTACTCCAGGTGATCCGGCTATTTTAATGTTAGGAGAACGGGCACCTGAAGAACAGCTGGAAAATTTACGTGAAAGCATGGGCCTTAATGAACCACTGCCGGTTCAGTATATTAACTGGCTGGGGAATGTTCTGCAGGGCGATATGGGGCGTTCGCTGCGTTCACGCAGGCCAGTAACTGTGGAAATCTGGCAACGACTGCCCAATACTCTTTCTCTGGGATTTGCGGCGGCTTTCCTGGCAATTGCGGTGGGAATTCCCATTGGGGTGATTTCAGCGGTGCGTCCGAACTCCTGGATGGATAATTTCTTTACCGGGGTTACCTTTGCTGCAGTAGGTATGCCTGTTTTTTGGACCGGGATTATGTTGATATTAATCTTTTCGGTCTATCTTCGCTGGTTACCTTCTTCGGGAATGCAATGGGATATCAGAAACTTTATTCTTCCTACTATTGCCCTGGCTTCGGTAACAACCGCCACCATTACCCGAATTACTCGCTCTAGTATGTTAGATGTGCTAAAAGAGGATTATGTTAGAACTGCCCGTTCTAAAGGTATTTCGGAAAGAATGGTAGTTTACAAGCATGCTCTCCGAAATGCTTTGATTCCTGTAGTTACCATAATGGGATTACAGTTTGGCCGGCTTTTAGCTGGGGCAGTGCTGACCGAGACGGTTTTTGCTTGGCCTGGTATGGGACGCTTAATTGTTGATGCTATTCGCACCAATGATTTTCCTTTAGTGCAGGGATCGATTTTGGTTTTTGCACTATCCTATGCTCTTGCCAATACCTTTGTTGATTTCACCTATGCCTATCTGGACCCCAGGTTACAGACCAGGTATGAATAAAACTCTCTGTCAGTAGCTTTAGATAAACTAAATAAATTAAACTTAAATAATAATTGGTTGATATTGATTAATTTTACTGCAATGAGGAGAATTAAAATGGCAGAAGAAAACAAAGAATTGCAAAAAATTGAGGAAAGCAGAAGACAAGAAGATAGTCCCTGGATTTTATTGGCCAAAAGATTTATATTTAATAAAAAAGCGGTAGTAGGCTTGATTTTACTATGTTTAATTGGAGGAGCTGCAATTTTTGCTCCTTACTTGACACCCCACAATCCGATTGAGCAGAACATGATCAATAGGCTGCAGGGACCTAGCCGGACTCATTTATTAGGCACAGACCATTTTGGTCGAGATGTCTTCACCCGACTTATTTATGGTGCTCGGATTTCACTACGGATTGGTTTTATATCAGTAGGGATTGGGATGCTCTTTGGCTGTAGTTTGGGGGTAATAGCTGGTTACTATGGAGGAAAAATTGATAGTGTGATCATGCGTTTGATGGATGTCATGCTTTCCCTCCCCTCTTTCCTATTAGCTCTTGCAATTATTGCTGCTCTGGGCACGAATATATGGAACTTAATGATTGCTTTGGGTATTGCTTTCATTCCTCTTTTTGCCCGGTTAATTCGCAGCTCGGTATTAGGAGTTATAGGGAAAGAATATATCGAATCAGCCCGGGCACTGGGAAGTTCTGATCTTAGAATTATCTTTTTGCATATAATTCCCAATTCTATTAATCCCGTTATAGTTCAGGCTACTCTTTATATGGCCTCTTCGATTATTGCGGCGGCAGGTTTGAGTTTCCTGGGGCTTGGAGTACAGCCTCCTATTCCAGAATGGGGCAGAATGATTGCCCAGGCTAGACAGTTTATTCGTGTCAATCATTATCCGGTAACCTTTTCTGGTTTAGCGATTGTTCTGACAGTACTTTCACTTAATTTGGTAGGTGATGGACTGAGGGATGCTTTAGACCCTAAAACCGAACAGATTGATAATTAAATTTTGTCTAGAACTTTTCTAAATCCCTTGACAGTTTAGTCAAGATGTTGTAATATATTATATGCGCAGGCGAGATTTATATGCGCTAATATGTAATAAAAATTGATAACAATTTTTCGGTGGTAATAGCGGAGGGGTAACACCTGTTCCCATTTCGAACACAGCAGTTAAGTCCTCCAGCGCCTATGGTACTGCAAAGGAGACTCTGTGGGAGAGTAGGTCGCCGCCGAATTTTAATATGCTCC
>PWHJ01000061.1 GCA_003554865.1 Bacteroidota bacterium
TAGGTGATTCAAAGGTTGAATTGCTCTTCAGATACAGAAAAGAAAATGAAGAATGGGTTGATACTTCTCCTCAGGAAGCCGATGAATCGATTATTTTTGATGAAAGAGTTGAAAATCTTGAAGAGGATTCTGAGTACGAATTTAAAGCAGTCGTGAGATGGGATGATGGTGATTATGAATTGGAGGGTGATTCAATAGAGTTTAGAACATTGGAGTCTTTGGATGCGGTAACTCCGACTTTTTTTGATCTATTATTTTTATTTATAATAATAGTTTTAGGTATACTTTTAATCTTTCTTGGAAGAATTAGATTAGTTTAATAATTATTTAATCTTTGTTCCAGAAATCTCTGATTATTTCTCCAGGTTCTCCAGTTACTTTTATGTTTTTTTCTTCGGGAAAGCAACGTGAATAATTTCTCCATGTGTATCTGTTATCTAAATAAGCTATTATTCCTTTGTCTTCTTCATTTCTTATACATCTTCCAGCGGCTTGTATTGCTTTGGTCATAGCTGGAAATATATATCCGTATTCCCATCCTTTTCCGTATTTGTGATCATAGTACTTTATTAGTGATTTTGTCTCTAAATCAGGTTTATTTAAGGGTATTCCCACTATTATTGCTCCCATTAATTGTTTTCCAGGTAGATCTATCCCTTCTCCGTAGCTACCTCCTGATACTGCTGCTAGTAGTGCGCCTTCCTCTGATTTAGAATGTTTTTTGAATTCTTCTAATGTTTTGTTATTTTCCTTTTGAGTGTATTCTTTTTCCTGTATGACTATTGGTTTGTTTATCTTTTCTTCCAGGGGTCTTTGAACCTTTCTCATAACTTTGTATGAAGGGAAAAATACCGCTGTGTTTCCTGGTATTTCTTGAGTTATTTCTGATGTTTTTTCAGCTATCTTTTCGTATTGTTGTGGTGTTCTCTCTGAATATTTAGTTGTTACGTTTGGAACTATAATTTTTAACTGGTTTTTCTCCGGAAATGGAGATTCGTATTCTTTTAGTTTTGTTTTTTTCTTATCAAGTCCAGTTAGGTCTCTATACATTTTTTGAGGTTTCATGGTTCCAGACATTAGTACTGTTGATCTTGTTTTATTCACTATTTTTTCAGTGAATATTGATGGGTCCAAACATTTGTATTGTATTGAAAATCCTTTTCCTTTATCCCACTTTTTCATTATCCTTGCAAATGATTTCTTTTTACTTTTTTTGGTCCAGTTATCGTAGAATTTTTTCATTGAAAGGCAGCTGCTTTTGTCTTTGTTTGATTTTTCCATGTATTCTGTTCCTATTTTCTCCAGGTTTTTCCTCGTTTCTTTACTTGGTATGGGTATGCTATTTTTAGTTATTAGTTTCTCTTCATTTTGTCTTAGTCTTCCTGTTTTTTTCTTTACTTTTTTCTCAATATTATCTATTTCTTTTTTCAATTCATGATCTTTTAGAATAATTGCTTCTTTTTTTGCTTTTTTAAACGTGTAACTACCTATCTGTGTTGATAGAGAACTTCTTATTCTGCTTGGTGCATTGTGAGCTTCATCTATAATTAATATTGAATTTTTAAGTTCTTTATTAGTTTTTTGAAGAAATGTCTGTGATATGAAAGGATTTAGAACATGGAAGTAATCACATATTATCACGTCTGATTTTTTACTGGCTTCTATTGTTGCTTCATATCCGCATATTGGTTTTTGCATTTCTTCAATATGTTCTATTACTTCTGTGTTTGTTCTGCCTTTTTCCTGCCATTCTAGAAATTCTTCTATTCTATTTTTCGCTTTTATCTTTTCTTTCTTTGTATGTCCTACTGCTCGTGCGTAGTAAGGGCATTTTTCTTCCTTTTTCTGCTTTTTACATAGTTCGTAAAATTCGTTTGATGGTGCTTTCTTTAGAGGTTTATTTGGACAGAGATGTTTTTTTCCAACTACATCTGTTGCTCTGATATTTAACCCGTATTTTCTATTTATGTCTCTAACTACTTCTAGAGCTATTTCATGTTGTGATATTTTTGGAGTTGTGAAGAAAACTGTTTCTCCTGTTTTTAGAGAATGGGTTATAGCTGAGGATATGATAGCGTCTGTTTTACCTAATCCTGTTGGAGCGTGTGCTATTAGGTTCTTTTTTTCTTTTATTGCTTTGTAGGTATCTTCTATTAATTTTTTCTGTTGTTTTCGAAGTTCTTCATGTCTGAAATATATGTTTCTTTTATTTGCCATTCTTCCTTCCTTGTTTTGTTTATTTTCCGAAGTATAAGGAGTTCTTAAAATAACGTATGATTTATTTCCTCGGTTTAATACTGAGGGAATTATAAAAAATTATTGAAAGTATTCTATCTTAGTCTGTATAGATTTGATAGTTTCTTTATGAATATTTTGTGATCTATTCCCTTTTCCCTACATTTCTTTTTTAATTCGTCAAATATCTCTTTTTCATCTTCAGTTATCCTGGTTTCGTTTGAATCTTTTATGCTGAATTTTTCAAGCGCCATTTAGATACACCTCTTTTAATCTGCTCTTATCAAGAACCCGTCTTTCTCTTCTCTTTTAAATCGGTGATTTGGGTTTCTTGAACATACATACTCGTCTCCTTCTTTCTTTAGGATTATGCTTTGACCTGTTTCGGAAAAGCAGGTTGGACATGCTTCTTTTTTTTCAGTAGTAGCCATTTAATCACCTGTTTATTGTTTGGATTCAAAGATATTTAATGATAGGGGGTTTTTACTTATTTCA
Organism: Bacteroidota bacterium; assembly: GCA_003554865.1. Lineage (GTDB taxonomy): Bacteria > Bacteroidota > Bacteroidia > Bacteroidales > PUMT01 > PUMT01. The sequence goes on from PWHJ01000061.1 coordinate 2,731, forward strand.
GTCATTAATTTGGTTTCGTTCCCCATAGTTCAAGAGCTTTTTTAAGCTCTTCTTTTTCCTCTGAGTATTTCCATGGGTTTTCTTTATTCATTTTGGCATCTATTGCTTGTCTCATTGCTTTTGCTCCTGCTTTAGATCCATCTGGATGACCATGTACTCCTCCTCCTGCTTGTATTATAAGGTCTTTTCCCAGGAAATCCATTATTTCATGTATTATTCCTGGATGAAGTCCTCCGCTGGATACTGGGAAGACTGGTTTGATTTGATGCCAATTTTGCTTTAGTCTTTTTTTCATATCTTCCATAGTTGTGTCGTATTCCGTTACTTCTTTTTTGGATATATTTTCCTTTATCCATTTTATATCATTTTTCTCTCCTTCCATCTTTCCTACTCCTGTTCCTATATGTAATTGATCGACACCTATTAATCTGTATAATTGTCCAAGTGCTTGCATTGTTATTCCATGTTCTTTTTTCCTTGTTATTGCTCCGTGCATTGCTCTATGTGCGTGTATTACTAGTTCAGGTCCTTCGTCTCTCATTTCTTGTAATGCTGAGAAACCGACTGTAACTACATCTATCATCATGTATCTTCCGCCTTGTTTTTTTATTTCTTCTGCTCTTTCCATCATTTCGTTGAATGGTGCTGTTACATTGCACATGTATACTTTTTTCTCTCCAGTTTCGTCTTCTGCTCTATCTCTGGATTCAAGTGTTTCTGTTAATCTGTCTTCGAATTTATTGAATGGTTGGCTCGTTAGATTTTCATCATCTTTTACTATGTCGCATCCACCTATCCATGATTTCTCCGCGACCTTAGCATGTTCTTTTTGATCCAATCCAAGCTTTGGTTTAACTATTGTTCCCATTAAAGGTCTTGATTCCACTTCCAACATCTCTCTTACTCCTTCTATCCCGTATCTAGGTCCTTTGTATTCTTTCAAGATTTTTTCAGGCATTCCTAAATCCACCAATCGAAGGTTCTTCACTGATTTCATTCCGAAGATATTTCCCGCTATTGAACTCATTATTTGTGGGATATTGTTCAATTCAAATAATTCTTTAGGGTAAGCTATTTTTGCATAAGGGTCATTTAATTCGTATACTCGAGCCTTAATTTTTTCAGCTCTTTCGTTAATTGTGTCTGTAGTGGTCCAAGTACCTACGCTTGATTCTTTAGCTATTTTACTAGCTGCTTCTTTGAATATGGTTCCGTGTCCTGGTTCTATTCTGAAAACAACTTTTAAGTCATCTTTGCCTGGTTCGTATGAAGTATCGACAAATTTCATTATTATCACCGGTTTTTCATTTATTAAAACAAAACATCGAATGGTTATAAATCTTTAGTAGTTTTCTCAATATTTCCTACTTCTTTGAGGGATAGGTTTTTAATTACTCGTGTCATTTAATAATTGAATAATCTTAATTTGCTTAGATTAAAAATTTGATTAAAAACAGGTGGTTTCGAAAATGGCTAGAGTAAGATCAGGGATACCGGGACTCGATGAATTGCTAAATGGAGGATTCTTGGAAAGCTCAACGGTTCTCATTTCAGGAGGAGCAGGTTCAGGTAAAACTATATTCTCAACGGAGTTTGTCTACAAAGGAGCTAAGGATTACGATGAACCAGGAATCTACATAACTCTGGAAGAAGGAGCCACTAACATATGGTGGAATATGAAGAACTTCCGATGGGATGTAACTAGTTTAGAAAGAGAAAACATGCTCAAAATATACAAAGTAGGGATGATAAACCCACAAGACTTTGCAGAAGGTTTCGAAAGAGAAGTAAACAGAATAAAAGACATGATCGATGATATTGACGCTAAAAGATTAGTTATAGATTCCACAACAGCATTTGGAATGTGGATGGGATCAGAACAAAATATAAGACACTCATTATTTAAACTCAGTGAAGAACTAAAAAATATGGATGTAACAGCATTACTCACAGCCGAAGCTCCAGGAGGAAAAGAAAGATTCAGCAGATTTGGAGTGGAAGAATTCATAACTGATGGAGTAATAGCTCTATACTTCAAACCACCACAAAGAGCATTATTTATAAGGAAAATGAGAGGCACAAAACACGATAAGAAACCTCATCCATTTGAAATAACTAGTTCAGGTATAGAAGTAGATTCAAAGCAAGAAGTACTCTGGGAGAGTCTGGAGTGAATTGTCTGAATTACTTTTATCTATTATTTAACGCGGTTGAGAGGTAATACTAGTGAAGAAGGTAAGAGCATTCCTAGATTTAACGAGAATGAGTCACGGTTTATATTTATTAATAGCTGTATTAATCGGTCAGATTATAACAAAAGGATTACCTTCAATAAATATTTTAATATTTTCCATTATTACACCGGTATTTATATCGGCTAGTGCTTTCGCCATAAATGACTATATGGATTACGAGACGGATAAATCCAATAAAAGGA
>PWHJ01000135.1 GCA_003554865.1 Bacteroidota bacterium
ACCTCTACTTCTGAAACCTCAGAGTCGTCTGAGGCTTCAAAGCTTACATCACTACTTGTATCTATTACTGGAGGATCAGGGCTTGTCGAAACACTCTGAAACTCTGGAGGCTGATTAAGACCAGGATCATACTCGAAAAGCTCACCATCGTAATCAGTGACATAGGAATAATCTCCGTAAAAGAAAACACCATAAGCTTTAGGAGCTTCAGATATATAATTTCTTTCAAGAACATCGTTAGTTTGAGAATCAACACGAATAACCTCAGAATCACCATCGAACTCACCATCAACTTGATACAAAGAACCTTCTTCAAAATTATTTCCTTGGGGTCTATCATAATTAAAGTCAGTAGAATCTAAAACAGTCTCAATCATATTAAAGTCAGAATCAGTCCTATAAAGTTCTTGCTCTCCTCTATCAGTCCAGAAAAACTCTTCAGCATCAGAATCATAAGTCAAACTAACAAGCTGTCCTTCAGGATTAACAGAATAACTATCTACTTGATTAGAAAGATCAGTAGACTCATAAACTTCAATATTCCCTCCTTGAGCACCAAGATAAATATCTCCATCAGCCTCCGTAACCCCTTGATAATCTCCATCACTGCTTACTTGGGTATCACTGAAATCGTCTTCAGCATCAAGAGAGAATACCCCGTTATTAGATACAAGTATGATTTCATCACCAACAGAATCAGCATCCCAAACCTCTTCAGGAATATCCCAGTTTTTACCTGTGTATTCCCAAACATCATCTCCAGAAGCAGCTCCCATCCCTGTCATTCCCAATAGAACTATTGCTAATATTAAGATGCGTGAGGCCTTCATAGGTTTCCACCCCCATTATAATTACCTGTACTCAATCTTATACCTGAATCCTGATTTAATGAGATGCCGCCATACCTAAAGTCTTCAAGTTCTACAACAAACTCCATGCTTTGCCATCCAGCATTAACATTACTGCTTTCAACTTCTTGATTATTTATTTGGCCTCCGATACTGGCAAAGCTAGCATCCTGCAAAGAATCAGCAAAACTATCATAACTTTCCTCAGTAGGCCTTTCACCGTTCAACATGTAATTATCGATAAAGTTATCGCTGTTAATCGGGCCTACAAGTTCTTGGTTAACCCTTGCATCAAAACTGATTGATGCCTCACCGTTACCCAGGTATTCAAAGCCTTGGTTTCTAAATTCTATAACTTCAACTTTTTCTCCTGATATTATTTCCTCACTATATTCGATGCATTCTTCATATTCAGTACCGTTTTCATTTTCTTTTGTTTCGTAAGTGCTGCATACTTCAACTGTTTCTTGTTGAGTTACTGTATCGCTGTGAACTAATTCCAGTTCAGCATCTTCAATATATTCAGGTTGATCATCCCAATAATCTATTGATATCTGGCTTAATGCAGTTAATGAGAATAAGCTTATTACTATTATTAGGCCTGCTGTTTTTAGTGTTCTAGTTTTGAGGCTTGATTTTTTCAGATATGATTGTGCTGGCATGTATATATTTTTCTTTCATGATTCGTTTAAATCTTGCCCTTGATCCATGTTTCTTGAATATCCCGCAATGAAGAAATATAAAGGACTTATAATCACAAGTATTGATAGTATAATACTTGATAAATGGAATAATCCAGAGTACCAAACCGCCAATAAAAGAATCAGATTAAAGAATCCTTCAAGTCCCGGCATCTTAAAATTCAATTCTCTGAAACTAATACTAAAATCCCCCCGATTGTACTTACTACAAGGCTTGTGATCATAATTCCTGCTGCAATCAAAAGCGGTGTATTATTTAATTCTTCAAGTCCGGGATAAATAGATCCAAGACTTACAAGGACTAAAAGGATAAATAACACCATGAAAAACATTGATCCTGATCCAGCATTTTCATTCATAAATATCAGTTTGCCTCATTTAGCATAATTAATGCAGGTTTTGCGAGAAAAGCAAATCCAATGAATATCATACCTAATTGGAATATTCTTTTTGTGTTAGTTGATAGTTCTTCAAAGTTAAAGTTTGCAGGTACAAAGTCCGGCATCCATATGGCAAGGCCTAGAAATACAAGGAATAATCCAAAACTTTTGAATGCGGTGGATATTGCCATATATTCATATTTGGTTTTTGTGTAATTAAAAAAGAATGGGATAATGGGTTAAAACCCCATTATCATTTAAATTGCATCAATTACAAGCAAGACTACTCCAATTGTAGCTGCAAGAACTACAAGCAGAATACCGACTCCTTGCAGGAATGATCCGCCCGGAATATCTGATTCTGTATCTTCTAGTGCAGCTTCTATTTCTGAATAAGCTTCTGGTGCAAGATAGGCAACTCCAATCATTACAAAGAAGCCCATAAAGACGGATACAAGCAATGCTTTTGCAGAGTTAACTGATGCAGCATTACCTTTTGCTGTGCTTTGCATCATTCCGCCTGCAAGTGCTTTGAACTGTTTGGCTTGTTGAGTTATAGACATATTTATATCACCTCATTTGTTTTTGTTAAGCTTTTGAATGAAACTTGTTATCTTTACATTGTGGAAACCCGTTTATATATTCTTTGAAGGCTTCTGCTTGCTTCGCTGGCTATTAGAAGATGGTCTTATGTGTTGTTATATCTGCAAATTATATCGATCAATTAGATATAAATTACTATATACTTAATATTTTGGCAATGGTATTTATGAAAAAGCACACGCTGCACGAGGTGCTGGCTTGATGGACGCTGCACGCACCAAAGAAAAATTAACTAATAATGCAGAGTCGATAATATACAAGAAAAGCAAAGAGTTCACTAAAAAAGGGAGGAAACATATTAAGGTAAGTCCGGGATCATTAGCAACTTTATTGGATATTCCTTATTATAAATTGCAAAGACATCAGGTTATGAGAGAATTAAGCAATCGTTATGATTCTATAAGTTACATGAGTCATAAAGGTATTGAACTTGAGATTGAAGATTTTCTTCAAGAACATAGTGGAGGGCAAAATAATGACTGAGTTAAAACCATGGCCTAACAAACAAAATCCTGTATATTATTATTTATATGAAAAATGTGAGGTCTCAGAATGACATTAGATAATAATGAAACAGTAAGGAATTTGAGAGATTCAAGAACTGATCCAGAATACTTAATGCAGCTAATCAATGAGCTTGAGCAAGAAGATGAAGCAGAAATCGATATACCTGAAAAAAACAAATTGCATGATCAACGAGTTTACATGCAAGACATGAAGCAGCATGTAAATATCAACGGTGTATGGACTCATCCAGCCCTTGGCTTCATTGCAAACATGCTTGAAACAGGTACAAGCCCGATCATCATTGTAGTCGGTAAAGAAGGTTATGGCAAAAGTTATACCGCCTTAACTATCGGATATCATCTTCATAAGATGAATGTATTAAGGAATGATTTTGATCCTAAAAATCAAGCTGTTTATGATGTTATTGAATTTTTGTTTTTCTACATGAATAATACCCGGCAAGTTGCAATGTTTGATGAAGCAGCAGAAACCTTAAACAAAAATGATTACCATAGCCGTATGAATAAAGCTGTTTCAGGTGCATTAAGAACCCAAAGAAAAAGGGAAATGGTTAACATATTTGTATTGCCTGATCTGAATGAATTGGATGGCCGGATAGTTGAAAAAGTTGATCTTCTTGTAAATATGAGAAGTAAGAGAGAAGCAGAATTTACAATTTATGAGAAGAAACACGCCAAAAGGGGAAACAGAGGCCTTGATTATAACTTTTGGAGTAACTTGCCGAATTGGAATGTTCCTGATGTTCCTGATGAACTTGCAGAAAATTATGAAAAAATCGATAACAGTTTCAAAGGTAATTATTTGAGAGAACTTTTGATCCAGTCTTTGAATGAAAGGATTGAAGATATTAGGGAAAGTCAAACGGTTGAACTATAACTTGTTGAGTAATCAAGCCTAATCCATGAAGATATATGCAGAAACAATATAGCAGGTTATATCGCTAAAGTCTTTTTCATCGAACTTGTTATTTTGATTTTTTGATTTGATATAATTGTGTTATGTTGTTGTTGCAGATGTGTAATCTTTAGGCCTTTTATAAAGAAATTACATATGAGTTTATTGCCGGGCAATGGTAAACTTGTAATTATTTTATAAGGCATCAGTTATATTGTAATCACATGAATCAAGTAAAGATATATGACTTGGAAATTCCTAAAGAAACTTTTGAGAGATTAAAAGAAAATATAGAAATAATAGATCCCTCAAGAAATAATTCAAAAAAACATTATGCAAAACAAGCAATAATTCTTTCAGACTTCATGCTTAACAATGAAATACAACAAGCAAATGCAGAATTAGATGAAGTCCAAAGAAAAATTAACAATCTTTCAGAGGTTTTAAAATGAGCTTTGAACTAGAAGATCCGGGCAACACAACAACAGAAAACTTGAACGAAACACAACAAGGCCTTAATGAAACAGCAAATCAAACAGTAAATGAAACAGTAAATGAAACAGTACAAAATGGTGCATCTCAAAGCCCGCTTGAATTTTGGAGTTTTCTTGGAGATCCCTTCATCCTTGCAATTGTAGTCATAGGTGGAATCGGAATAATAGGCTTTTCATTTGGTATTTGGTATTATAAAAATAAAGCTGAATCAGAACCTATCTTTGAAAAGGAAAGTCTAGAAGAATTGATTAAGCCTTCAATGGTTAAGCTATTGGATTATGGCAAGCCAAACAATAGCATTATGAGAAGGGATTTAAGAACTGTTGGAAAGATTCACAAAGATTATAGGATGGCAGAAAAACATGAGCTATTAAATGAGAATAGCAAAAAGCAAGATATCGATGTAATCAATAAAGATCATGAAGATTTTGAAGAAATTATTGATGACTTGGAAACTCAAGGTGTATTTTCTGATGATCAGCTTGAGAAACTTAACAAAAGTGAAATAGTTCCGCATCGTTTTATCATGGTTAAGCCAACTAATACATTGAAAAAAACCATGTGGATTATATCTGATGCAATTTTTGGATTAGATAAATATACAGAATATTATCTTGTACCTGAAAATGGTATTGTAGATAATGGTGCAGATGAATCAATAAGTGTTGATCGAAATCTCCAATTTAGGCCTTTTG
>PWHJ01000052.1 GCA_003554865.1 Bacteroidota bacterium
AATGAACAAGAAGAGATATTTCAGATGTGGTGTGAAGGATTCACCCATCAGGAGATAGCAGATGGGTTTGGTTTGGATAGAACAGCTATTACAAAAAGGATGTCTGAGATAAGGAGGGTTTTGAGAGAAAATGTGAGTAAAGATTTGAGAAATTGGATTTAAATTCACGAAAAATACAGAAATTTTGTATTAACCTAATAGGAGTAGTCATTATTGTTATTATGAGAGTGGGTGAAATTATATGGAGAGGAAGAATACAACACAACGAAGACCAATTAAAGATACAGTGGGTTTTAATCGTATAGGTCTTATACCAGAAGAAGAGGCTCCTTATTATAATGCTCCAGAAGAGTATCCAGAAGATGCCAGGAGTTATTTATCGGCTATTACTCGTTGTGGTACTATGAGTGGGGCTTGTAAGATTGCTGGTGTCTCTGTTAATCGTGTCTATAAATGGCGTAAAGAGATTGAAGATTTCGAAGATGAGGAACAGTTTGCTAAAGATTGTTTGACTGATGCTCTTGAAGAGAGTTTGTATGCCTGTGGTTTAGGTTCTGAGAGCGGAATGGCTCGTGTAAAGGCACTTGAAGCAGCATTAAAATCTAATAGAGCATCTAAGTATGACCGTGCTCAGAAGCATGAGGTTGACGCAGAGGTCAATATGAGTTGGATTGACATTATGAAGCAAGCTGATAAAGATGAATAAGCCTTATAGAGATTATTTAAGGTCGGATAAGTGGGCCAAGAAAAGACAGAAGATTTTAAAGCGCGATAATTATCAGTGTGTTCGGTGTGGGAGTGATAGTAGGTTACAGGTTCATCATCTAAATTACGATAATATATTTGATGAGGAGCAGTCTGATTTAATTACAGTTTGTGGATTTTGTCATGCTCTTATACATGGCGTTATAGAGCCTTCTCCAGATTATGAGGTTGATGACATAAAGGTATTAGGTTAGGTGGTGGTTTGTTTGCCTCCAGAGAGAAGGGGTAGGCCGGTTAAATCTAAAGAAAAGATAATTGAAAAGTATAGGTCTCAGCCTGTGTTGTGGCTTGAGGATACATTTGGAGTAGAACTTACTGATTATCAAGAAGAAATCATAAATAGTACGTTCGAGAACAGGTATACCAGTGTTAGATCAGGCCACGGTTTAGGTAAAAGCTACAGCATTGCTTGTGCTGTTGTTGCATTTCTTCATCTTCATGTTGACTCTCTTGTGCTGACTACTGCTAGTACTAGAAGCCAGCTTAGTGCGCATTGGAGTCCAATAAGAAAGTTAATGGAGCAAGCTAATGCACCATTAGGTACTGAAGTGTTTAGGTTTGAGTTGAGGTGTGGCCCATTATGGAGAGCTTTGGGCCTCAGCACTAATGATCCTGCGAATATCGTAGGATTTCATAGTGAGAAGATGTTAGTTGTAGTGGATGAGAGTTGTGGAGTAGATCCAGAGATACACGACCGTATAGATACATTATTAACCAGTGAAGGTTCTCATAGGTTAGATTGTTCTAATCCTTACTCAAGAGAGTCACCTTTTAAAGCTCTTTGTGATAATCCAGAGACTAATGAAATACATTTGAGTTGTTATGATAGCCCTAATGTTGTTCATGGTGAAGAGGTTGTTCCTGGCTTAGTTAGTAAAGAGTGGATTGAACGCAAGAGGCAGGATTGGGGCGAGAACAGTGATATGTGGAGAGTTGCTGTTCTCGGTGAGTGGCCTCTTAGTGATTCAGATGCACTGATACCAGTCGATTGGGTACAAAAGGCTCAGGATAGATGGGAAGAGGTAGAGCCAGATGGAGAGCCAATTTATGGCGTAGACCCAGGTGGAGCTGGTACAGGTGAGACAGTAATCGTCACAAGGCGTGGCAGTTATGTATCGAAAGTACAGGGTTGGTATGGTTTAGAAGGCCCTGCAATAATACAAAAGGTTAAAGAGAACACAATGAGCGATTGTGTTGTGAACATAGACTCAGTTGGGTTGGGTAGTACTCTTCCTGCGTATGCAAAAGAAGAAGGAATCTATGCTGTTGGCATTAATGGAGCAGAGGTTCCTATTGAAAGAGAGGACGCACGGAATAGAAGAGCGGAGTGTTACCTTAATCTTAGGGATGCACTTGATCCAAATGGTGATATAAAGCTGGCTATTCCTTCTGATGATGTTCTTGCAGGACAGCTGACTTCTATTAAATATAAACTAGACAGTAAGGGTCGTGTACAGCTTGAGTCAAAGAAAGAGATGAAAAGTAGAGGTCTGAATAGTCCTGATAGGGCTGATGCTTTAGCTTATACGTTTTCTGGTGGTCAGTCTGCTGGTTTATCGCCGATTAGTGTTGGTGTAGGAGAAGGTAGTTTTATAGATGATAATTTAGCACGCAATTCGCCGTTTGAGTATGTGTCGTGGAGGGACTTTTAGGAGGTGAGGGGATGCCAGAGGAACCAACAGCAGAAGCATTTCGTGAGATAGGTGCATCTGGTTTAAAGCATGACCAGATGGGTAATATCCACGAAGATTATCTCAGGAAATTTAAGAATCTTCGCAGTAAAGTTAAAGTTATAGAAGAGATGCAGTCAGATAGTACGATTTCTGCTATACTGCTTGCTATTGAGATGCACATAAGACAGGTTGACTGGTGGGTTGATAGTGCTTCTGATAGGCGTACTGACCGCGATGCTGCTGACCTTCTTGAGTATAACATAAATAATATGGATCACACTTGGCAGGAGTTTCAATCAGAGGTTTTGTCGATGATTCCATATGGTTTTCATATAGCAGAGCAGGTTTATAAACAAGAAGACGGCGTTGTGATGTGGAAGAGGCTGCCTCCTCGTTCACAAGATAGTGTATGGAGATGGGAGATAGCTGACAATGGTGACTTAGAGGGTTTTTATCAGCGTCCTTATCCCTATACAGATGAGGTGTTTATTCCCTGGGAGAGGATGCTCTTATTCCGTCCGTCAGTTAAGAAGAACTCACCAGAAGGTCTTAGTTCTCTAAGAGGTTGCTACAAAGCGTTTTATTATAAGAAGAAGCTGGAGACTATTGAGGCTATTGGCATAGAGCGCGACCTTAGTGGCTTTCCTGTGCTTAATGTTCCTGCTGATATATTTGGCAAGAGTAAGCTCGCGCAGGCTCAAAAGAGATATGCTGAAGATATGGTCAGTAGAGTTCGTAAAGATGAACAGATGGGAGCAGTCCTTCCTCCTAATTGGGAGTTAGAGTTGCTTAGTGCTACAGGAACATCCAAACCAGAGGTCGGTGAGGTTATTGCTCGTTATGATTTAAGGATAGCACAGTCACTCCTTGCTGATATATTGCAGTTGGGTCATATGCAGAGTGCGAGCTACGCATTGGCTGAAGTAAAGCAGGAGATGTTGAGTCTTGCTCTTGAGGGCTGGATAGCAACAATCAAAGAAGTGCTGAATCGTTATGCTGTGCCGAGGCTGATCGCTCTTAATGGCATGGACGTGGAAGAGTTGCCGCGCTTTCGTACAGAGCCGGTTGAGAAAATTGACCCACAGAAGCTCGCCAATACGTTGTATAGACTTACTGGCGTAGACCTTGTTCGTGCAGATCAGCCTACTGAAAAGTACCTCAGAGACTTCCTCGGTCTGCCAGAGCATGATGAGCAGTCTTATCGTAATGATAATCCAGACCAAGATAATATAGATAGGAATCAAGATAGAGGAGATAATGAAACGAGGCCGACTGATGCAGAAGGTGAGATGACTCAAGAAGAGATGGAGCATGGTTAGGAAAGAGATTTAATTAAAATTATTTAAGGAGGAATAGCCAATGGCAGTGAGTGCAGAAATTTACGGTACGTTTTTCGAGAACCTAAAGAAAGGTGAATTAGGTAACTTAGAGGTGGACGATATACAGTGTGCTCTACTCGATAGCGGTTATACTTTTAGCCATGATCATGATAATTTCACGGATGATGTCTCTGCCAACGAGATTGATGACGCTGATTATTCTCAACAAACTTTGAGTAATGTTTCCGTAACAAGGACAGACAGAGAAACAGTTGTAGACGCTGATGATGTAAACTTCGGAGATGAAGTCAATATATCAGCGAGCTACGCAGTTCTGTTTGACGAGACTAGCGATAAGCTAATTTTCTTTGTTGACTTTGACGGCGAAGAAGAAAGTGTAGACGGTAAGTTCGAGATACAGTGGCATGAGGACGGTATTTTCAGTACGGAAGCACCAGCGTAAGGGAGGGATAGTTAATGGGTGAAGACGCAACTGTAAAGGCTCCGCAGGTTGTTATAGAGAGCAGGTCAGCTTTGAAACAGAAGAGAGAAGAAGAGGAAAGTAAAGACGAATAGGACGGTGATGTTATGCCATTAGTATTTTACGAACAGGAAGCAGAAGATAGAGCACGAGTTACTTTGATCCACCACAAGCCAGAACAATTGAGCGAAGAGCGTAGAGAACAGGGCATAGAAGTAGATGAGGTTCCAGAGAAAGAGCAGAAAGAGGGGAAGAGATCTCTGCCGTATATAGATCCTTCAACTGGCGATTTTTGGTACGAGTACGAAGACTTACCGGAAGATGATCCGCACATGGTGAGCTTGCGGTTAAGTGAGGTGGAAAAGGCGGTGGGGGTTAAAGGGGAAGGCAAAAAAGGGATAGCAGGTAGACTGGACGATATAGAAGAGCGTCTATCTCGCCTGGAAGAAGAGTAGGTGAGCAGGGATGAGTGAAGAGTGGTATGTATACTCAGGATCTTTGGATAATGAAGTTCATAAGATAGACTCTGATGGTAATAACGAGTGGGAATATACAGGACACGTTGATACTGTACGTGCAGTAGCAGTAGACTCAGATGGTTATGTATACTCAGGATCTCGGGATAATGCAGCTCATAAGATAGATCCAGAAGGCAGTAACGAGTGGGAGTATATAGGACACGGTGATAATGTAGATGCAGTAGCAGTAGACTCAAACGGCTACGTATACTCAGGCTCTGGTGACAACGAAGTCCACAAAATAGACCCAGAAGGCAGTAACGAGTGGGAGTATACAGGACACGGTGGTACTGTATGGGCAGT
>PWHJ01000027.1 GCA_003554865.1 Bacteroidota bacterium
AATGGACAAAGGATACAAAGTATTCAAGGGTGGAGTTAAACCAAATTGGCCACGATTGAGTAGCCTTTGTTCAAAAACCGGGTGAATCCCGGCGCTAAATTTTCAATTTGGATTTTTAAGGTAAATATTATCTGCCTAAAAATATGATCTATTTTATTTTATTGTATTGTTTCATTATTTCAATAACCTCGTCTAAAGGCAAAGCCTCTATCTTGTTTCCATCCCGGCCTTTCATGGTCTCGGCCATAAACAGAGAGTTTAAAATTGCTTCTTCTGTTGCTTCATTGACAGCCATAAATAAGGGAGACATTCCTCCTCCCTGAATCACTTTGCTGTCATAATACCCTGAGCCGGTGATAAGGTTTTCTTCTGCTGTTGACATTGCAATAACATAATCACCGCTTCCGTGCGAGATTATGCCTCCGGTTTTCCCAAGTCCAAGAACCGCCCTTTTGGCAAGTCTTTCAAGATTACGCGAACAAAGGGGAGCATCGGTTGCAACCACGATCATACATGAGCCGTCGGCATCTTCTATATGCTGTCTGTAGGAATAGGTTTCCAGTTCCTGGCCAATCGGCACTCCGTTAACCTCAAGAACACCTCCGTAATTTGTCTGAACAATTACGCCCACGGTATAGCCTCCCAGGTCCTCGGGCAAAACCCTTGATGAGGTGCCGATACCGCTTTTAAAGCCGAAACTTCTGGTGCCTGTGCCTGCACCGACGTTTCCCTCTGCCACGGGACCACCTTCTGCTTTTTCAATTGCTTCTAAAACATGTTCCTCTTTTACGTGCCTTCCTCTTATATCGTTTAGTGTGCCGTCGTTTGTCTCGCCTACGACGGGATTAACAGAACGCACATTCTCGTTGCCTTCCAGGCCGAGAGTATAGGTAAGCAAGGCATCAGCTGCTTTGGGAACGCTGAGGGTGTTGGTTAAAATAACCGGTGTTTCAATATTGCCCAGTTCCTTAACCTGACTTATGCCGGTTAATTTCCCGAATCCGTTGGCTATGTGTATTGCGGCGGGAACCTTTTCCCGGAAAATGTTGCCAGTGTGAGGCAAAATCGCAGTTACCCCGGTTCTTACATCCTCCCCTTCTATAAGGGTAACTTGTCCGACTTTTAAGCCTTCCACATCTGTAACAGCATTCAGTTCCCCGGTGTTCATAACACCGATTTCTATGCCGAAATCACGTACCCGTCCGGATTGTTGCGAAAAAGTGTTGAATGCAACAAAAAATAACATGATCAATAATGTTGTGGTTTTCATTTTTTTCTTGTTTGGGTTATCATTTTGTTTTGAATTGTTCAGGCCGATTAAAGCTATCGGCAATGTGAGATTTTTCCTAAAATCTGCAATTTAAACAAAAAAGGAAAACTTTCAAATCCCTTTTACCCGGTGGATTCACAAGGTGCTTTTGAAGGTGGGGAAGTTGTAAATTAACAAAATTTTAAGTTGCAGCGGAACGTGGCTGGCTTACCCATTAAGTTTTTTATCCGTATGTGTGCAATTTCGGATGCAAAAAAATTTCATGTACATTTGTATAAAAACCTAATAATAATGGCCAGGATAAGGATAACAAGGAAATTTAATTTTGAAATGGCTCATGCTCTCTGGAATTACAAAGGCGCCTGCAAAGGTATTCATGGTCATTCATACAAGCTTTTTGTCACTGTAACCGGCATACCCGAATCTGATAATACAAGTGCAAAGTATGGAATGGTTATGGATTTTGGGGACTTGAAAAAAATAGTTGAAGAGAATGTAATAAATGTTTTTGATCATACAGTTTTGTTATACAGTGAGGCCTCAACTTGCTTTGAGTCAATGGGGAAATTGCTGGAAAACAAGATAATTATCCCATATCAGCCTACATGTGAAAATATGGTTACAGATTTCGCGGCAAGAATTAAAGGTAAGCTCCCTGATCACGTTGAACTTCATTCTCTAAGGCTTTATGAAACCTCAACTTCATATGCCGAATGGTATGCATCAGATAACCTATAAATAATTAATTAATGGAATCCGAAAAGAAGTTGTTTTTACTTGATGCAAGTGCATTGATATACAGGGCTTATTATGCCTTCATAAAAAACCCCAGGTATAATTCAAAAGGCCAGAATACATCTGCAGTGCTGGGATTTTTGAATACACTCGAAGAGGTACTGAAAAAACATCAGCCAACCCATATAGCTGTGGTTTTTGACCCGCCCGGTCCGACTTTCAGAAATGAGCTTTATGAAGAATATAAGGCCAACCGGGAGGAGACCCCTGAGGATATTATAAATTCCATACCCTATATAAAAAGGCTTGTTGAAGCTTTCAACATACCTATAATTGAGATTGAGGGATATGAGGCCGACGATGTAATCGGGACTCTTGCAAAAAAAGCCTCAGAGAAGAGGTTCAAAACATTTATGATGACACCCGACAAAGATTTTTGCCAGCTTGTTTCTCCCGATATTTTAATTTATAAACCAAAGCGTGGAGGCAATGAAGCTGAAATATGGGGGGTAGATGAGGTGCGGGAACATTTCGGGGTTGATTCTCCCGGGCAGGTCAGGGATATTCTTGCCCTTATGGGGGATACATCCGATAATATTCCCGGGGTGCCGGGAATTGGGGAGGTTACTGCGAAAAAGATCATAGCAAGGCACAAGTCTGTGGAAAATGTTATTAATAATCTGGAGTCTTTCAGGGGAAAACAAAAAGAGAACCTTCAAAAATCAAAGGATAAGATAGCTTTGTCAAAAGAGCTTGTTACAATAAATCAAACCGTGCCTGTAGAGCTTGACGAGAAAATGTTAAGCCGTGGTGAACCAGACAGGGATAAGCTTAAGGCACTTTTCGATGAGCTGGAGTTCAAAGCTGCTGCAGAAAGAGTGTTTCGAACCCTGAATGGTAACAATGGGGGTAGACAGCAGTACAGGCAGGGCTCCCTTTTCAGTGAAAATACTGATGATTCTTCCGGTGCGACAGGGAGTGGGCTTGCTACAATTGAAACAACGGATCACAATTATATGCTTGCTGATACTCCTGAAAAAAGAGGAAAACTAATCGGCAAGTTGTCTTCACTGGGGTCTTTTTGTTTAGATATTGAGACTACCGATATCAATCCACATAATTCTGAAATAGTGGGTATAGCTTTTGCATTCAGGGAGCAAGAGGCATGGTATGTCCCTTTTCCCGAAAAGTTTGAGGAGATTAAAAAAATTCTCGATGAGTTCAGAAACGTCCTGGAGGATGAAAGAATATTAAAAAGCGGACAAAATATTAAGTTTGACATTATTGTTCTGAAAAATTACGGATTGGAGCTTAAAGGTGAAGTTTTTGACACTATGCTTGCCCATTATCTGATTCAGCCTGAGCAGAGGCATAATATGGACTATCTTGCAGAGGTTTATCTTAATTACAAACCGGTAAAAATTGAGAATCTCATTGGTGAAAAAGGTGCGAACCAGGGCAGTATGCGTTCGGTTGAGCTTCACACGATAAAGGAGTACGCCTGTGAAGACGCCGATATAACCTGGCAGCTCAAAAACAGGCTGCTGAAAGAGCTTGAGAGTAACAATCTTCTTAAACTTGCAAACGAGGTTGAAATGCCTCTGGTGCATGTTCTTGCATCAATGGAGCATACGGGTGTGCGTCTTAGTGTAGATACACTCAGTGAAATTGGTCATGATTTGAGAAATGATCTGATGAAAATTGAAAAAGAAATTTTCCAAATGGCCGGCACCGAGTTTAATCTAATGTCCCCGAAACAACTGGGTGAAGTCCTTTTTGAAAAAATGAAAATTACTGACAAGGCAAAGCTTACCCGTACCAAGCAGTATTCAACCAGTGAGGAGGTTCTTGAAAAATTGCAGGACAAGCATGAGATAATTCCAAAAATACTTGAATACAGGGGCCTTAAGAAACTCCTCTCCACCTATGTTGAAGCTTTGCCTAAACTTATAAATCAAAGAACCGGAAAGATTCATACTTCATTTAATCAGGCAATAACTTCTACGGGCCGTCTCAGCTCAACCAGTCCGAATCTCCAGAATATACCCATACGGGAAGAGAGAGGGCGGAAAATAAGAGGTGCTTTTATTCCTGAAAGCAACCGTAATATTTTCCTTTCTGCCGATTATTCTCAAATAGAGTTACGCCTGATGGCTCATATGAGTGAAGATGAAGATATGATAAGGGCATTTTGCAACAATGAGGACATCCACTCTACAATTGCAGCAAAGCTGCATAATGTCAAAAAAGACGAAGTTACAAGAGAGATGAGAAGCAGGGCAAAAACCGCAAACTTTGGAATTATTTACGGTATTTCAGCTTTTGGCTTGTCACAAAGATTGAGTATATCAAGGGAAGAGGCAAAAGATCTCATTGAGGAATATTTCCGGTCATATCCCGGAGTTAAAAAGTATATGGACAGATGCATAGAAAAAGCAAGACAAAAAGGTTTTGTTGAAACTATAATGGGAAGGAAGAGATTCCTGCCCGATATTCATTCACGCAACAGCATGGTGAGGGGAATGGCTGAACGAAATGCCATTAACACACCACTGCAGGGTTCGGCGGCCGATATAATAAAACTGGCTATGATAAGTATTCACGATAAAATAAAACAAGGCGGATATAAAAGCAAAATGATAATGCAGGTGCACGACGAGCTTATTTTCGATGTCTATAAGCCGGAGCTGGAAAAACTAAAGAGACTTGTGGGCCGGGAGATGTCACAGGTGGTTGAACTGAAAGTGCCGCTGACTGTAGATATGGGAACAGGCGATAACTGGCTGGAAGCGCATTGACCAATGTTTTAAGTTGGCTAGGCTGACAGGTATTGGTTTTTCAAAGTGTTATGGGATAGAAGGGCTTGTTTTGATTTTATTAATTTGAAAATGGTTTTATGTCGAAAAAAGGGAAAAATAAAAAGTCAGGTATAGTATACTCTACAGATCCGGACTTTCAATACAGTGAAGAAAACAGGGAAGAGCCGGAAACACTGCCGCCCCGGCAGCAGGATTTAAGGGTTTTGGTTGAAAAGAAAGGCCGGAAAGGCAAAACTGTTACTCTTGTTACCGGCTTTGCCGGAAGGGAAGATGATCTTAAAGAGCTTGGTAAAAAGCTTAAAGCAGGTTGCGGTGTCGGGGGTACGGTAAAGGATGGGGAAATTCAGGTCCAGGGTAATATGCACCAGAAGGTGATTGAAATATTAAAACAGGAAGGATATCGTGTTAAAAAGTCTGGGGGATAATTAAATAAAACAAAATGAATTATTTCAGAATAGGACTTAAGATATTTTTTTTTGTCTTGTTCTTGTTTTTCGGACAAGCACAGATGTGTGGTCAATTTTTCTCAACCGGAGAACCACCTTCATCTTTGCGCTGGAGGCAGATTAATACCCAAACTCATCGTATAATATACCCCGAAGATTTTGAAGAGCAGGCTCAACAAATGGCCCGGTATCTTGACTACATTTACCCCCATGTATCTTCAACATTGGATTATGAGCCGCGTAAAATACCTGTTACAATTCACAGCTACACCGCAAGGCCAGGAGGCATGGTAGCATGGGCCCCCCGTCGCATGGAGATATATCCTTCCGATTCCAGGCATTTTGCCGGTGAAAACAGGCTTTTTTTTCTTGCTATACATGAGCAGCGGCATGTAGTACAGGTAGACAAAATGAATCAGGGTGCAACCAGGGCGTTGTCTTTTTTACTTGGAGAACAGGCCCATGCTCTTTCAATCGGCCGTATGCCCTTTTGGTTTCTTGAAGGCGATGCGGTAGCAGCTGAAACAGGGTTAACCCGATGGGGACGGGGTCGTGAGGCGGCTTTTGAAATGCCTCTGAGAACAAATTTTCTGGCCCTTGAGGAGCCTTATTCGTATGATAAATCGATGTTTGGTTCCTACAGGGATTTTGTGCCGGATCATTATATTTACGGTTATCACATGGTTGCCTCTTTAAGGGAGGAATACGGGCCTGAGCTGTGGAAGAATGCATCCCGCTACGTCGCCAGGAATCCGTGGCACCCTGCTCCCTTCGCAAAAAGCTTGCGGGATCAAACAGGTAAGAATCTGAACGAGCTTAACTCAAGTGTTTTTAAGAAGCTTGGCCGCAAGTGGGAGGAAAGCCTTCCGGAGGCTACCGGTTACACACCGGTAATCAGTCGCAGTGATGAAATCTATACAAGTTACAGATCACCGTATATTAAAAATGACAGCACCATCATTTCTTTAAAGTCAGGAATAGCCCAAATAGAAGAGTTTGTTGAAATTGATGAAGACAAAGAAGAAAGAGTCTTGTTTAAACCCGGGGTTATGTCATCTCGCACTTTTTCGGTTTCCCGGGACAGGATTGCATGGTCTGAATTTTTGCCTCATCCCAGGTGGAGGCTGCAGCATTATTCGGTTATAAAGGTATATGATATGGCTGGGGAGACAGAAAGAGCCATAACCCACAGAAGTCGCCTCTTTTCACCGGATTTTGCGCCCGACGGACTTTTTCTGGCTGCCGTTGAGGTAACCGAACTCAACGAACACTATATTGTTATTCTTGATTCAGTTACGGGCGAAGAGGCAGCCAGGTATCCTGCGGATGAAGATATACTTTCTGTTCTTGAGCCGTGCTACACTCCCTGTGGTGAGGCTATTGTTGCTGTTGTTACCGATAAATCGGGTAAGGGTATAAGAAAGCTTGACCTTGATACCGGAGAATGGACAAAGGTGTTACCCACAAAATTCAGTAACATAACCAAACCGGTAGTTCATGATGACATGGTGATTTTTCATGCCGATTTTTCAGGGAAAGACAATATTTATGCGGTTGATACAGACACGGGCAATTTATTCAGGCTTACAAAGGCTCTTTACGGCGCTTTTGACCCTGCCGTCTCCTCATGTGGAGAACGTATTGTTTACTGCAATTATACCAAGAATGGTTATGATCTGGTCAGTGCCGATGTGACTGATCGTTTGGACTCTTCCATCGTATTTCCCGAAAGTGATGAAAATTCCTTCGGCCTTTATAAAGAGATTGCCAAGCAGGAAGAGAGTGTTATTGATCCCCGGGCTATACCTGATACCTCTTACGATTCCGAGCCTTTTTCGAAATTTGCCAATCTTTTCAATTTTCACAGCTGGTCGCCTTTTTACTTTGATTACGATAACCTTGATTTTTCAAAAGCACCTTTTTCTCCCGGAATTACTTTGCTTTCGCAAAACCTTTTAAATACGGCAAATGCCAGCTTTGGTTATTCGCACCGCGAGAATAATCATATGCTTCACGGAAAATTTGTTTACAGGGGATGGTATCCGGTTATAGAAGCGGGATTTGAGTATGGTGGTGACCCGCAGGTATACAAAGGCAGGGGCGCCCCTGATCCGGGACCGGTTGAGGGGGGCGATCTTTTGAACTTGTACTCGGTGGTATCCATACCCTTTAATCTTACGGTAGACCGTTACAGCTCAGGCTTTATTCCTTCACTGCGGATGAACTACAATAACTCCTATTATCATTATGCAAGGGAAGATGAATACAGAAGGGGGATGTTTACCTCGGAGCTGAGATTTTTTGGATACAGGTATTTGAAACAGAGCCTGAGGGATATTAATCCCCGGTGGGGCCAATCTTTCCGTTTCAGGCATCTTGCAAGTCCGTTTGAAGATGAAAACCTTGGAAGTATTACATCTGCGGAGCTTGCGCTCTATTTCCCGGGTATATGGCCACATCACAGTCTTGTTCTTCGGGGAGCTTTTCAAAATCAGAGTCCAAAAAAATTCCTTATGCGGAGTCTGGTAGAATTTCCAAGGGGTTACCAGCGTGAGCGCACAGAAAAATTGCAGCTGGCCAGGGTTGACTATCATTTCCCGCTTGCATATCCAGATTTTGACATACCTTCGGTTTTGTATCTTAAGTGTTTGAGATCGAATATTTTTGCTGATATTGGACTTAACCACAACCGCTATTTGGAGAATGACAGAATTGAATGGAGAGGGGAAGAATTGTTTTCGCTTGGTTTACAGGTGAATGCAGATCTGCACATTTTCAGACTTCCCCTGCCTTTTGATATTGGCGGAAGGATAACATATGTTCCGGGTCGCAACAAGACAACTTTTTCCATGGTTTTCGGAATGGACACAGCATTTTATTAAAAGAACTTTTTAAGATATATTTTTTTGAGGCCGGCAGGTAAGGAAGTGTCACATCTGGTATGCTATAGCAGATAAAGTGCGGTTATTTTTGGATCAGTTGTTTTCAAGATTGAACAGATATTTGGCATATTCGGCTATCTCCTTTTCATTTTGTTCCAACATACATTTGAAATGCTTTTTCGGGCATTTTTGATACCCTATTTTGGAACAGGGACGGCATTTTAAGTTTTCCACTTCAAAAATTTTCGAATAACTTCCCGGATAATAAGGCGTCATACCAAAATCGGGAACAGTATTTCCCCATATAGAAACAACATTTTTCTTAAAAGCTGCAGCTATATGCATAAGTCCCGTATCATGGGTAATAACCACTTTTGCCTGGCGTATAAGTGATGCTGACTCGTTTATGTTGAATTTGCCGCAAGCATTGATTACAAGGTTGCCGGAAAGTTCCTTGATTTGTTCTGCTTCATCTGAATTTTCTTCGCCCCCTGCAATGATCACAGGCAGCTGAGTTAGTTTGCAAATTTTTGCTGTTTTATCTGCAGGTAAACGTTTGGTGTAATGAAGCCCCCCGATTGAAAACAAAATATAGCCGTTTCTGAAATGTTCGGGAAATTTGGAAATATCAACTTCATCCTCCCGGGGAATGAAAAAATCCAGCCCCTTTTGGTCATTTGTAACGTCGAACAACCATAGAGTCTCCATATAACGGTCAACAACGTGGGCTTTTGGCAATTTGTTTATCCCAAGATGCACATATAACAGCTTTTTAAAGAATAACTTGTCGAAAGAAAACGGTATAAAAGGGAGACGGTTTTTTATTATATAAGTACGGATATTTTTATGAAGGTCAATTATATAATGAAAATCTTCTTGTTTCAATGATCTGATAGTATCTGATATACTGCCGTCGAAAATGTGAATTTTATCAATGTATGGATTGTTTTTGAGAAGAGTTTCGTATTTTTTCTTTACAAGGAAGTGAATTTCAGCACCCTCCACCTGGTTTTTCAGGCATCTCAAAACAGGTGTGGTAAGTACTATATCTCCTATTGAACTTAAGCGAATGATCAGATATTTAACCACCTCTTTTAAGTTTAAATTTTACAGCAGCTTCTTATTTTTCGCAAGAGTTTACAAAACTATCAAAAAGCCTGCAAAATTTATAAAGAGAACAACGGAATTATAATTGTAACTCTTCTTCACAAATATTTTCCCCAACAAGAGATATCCTGTTATTTTTAACTTCAACTATCCCTGAATCAATTGTAAAAAATTTGTTTTTCCCCAGACTTGTTACTATTCTGATCATTCCTTTTTCGATGGTTGATATAATGGGGGCGTGATTTCTCAGGACCGTAAAAGGTCCTTTTGACCCGGGAATGGTTATAAGCCTGACCTTACCTGAATAAACCTGTTTTTCAGGTGTAAGCATCTCCAGGCTCATATGTGTATATTGTATTGACATTACAAGTTAAAACAGATCATTTTTTGGTTTCGGAAAGTATGTGTTCGCCTTTTTCGGCAGCTTCCTCAATGGTTCCAACCATATTGAAAGCACTTTCAGGGTATTTATCAACATCGCCGTCCATAATCATTTTGAATCCTTTGATTGTATCTTCAATAGAGACCAGAACCCCTTTCAAACCTGTAAACTGTTCTGCTACATGAAAGGGCTGGGAAAGGAAACGTTGTGCTTTTCTTGCACGCTGTACAACTTGTTTGTCTTCTTCTGAAAGTTCATCCATTCCCAGAATTGCAATTATGTCCTGAAGTTCTTTGTAGCGCTGAAGAAGCTCTTTAAGTCTTTGTGCTGTACGGTAATGATCTTCGCCTACAAATTCCGGGGTAAGAATACGTGATGTGGAGTCCAGGGGATCAACCGCCGGGTATATACCCAGTTCGGAAATTTTCCTGCTCAAAACTGTTGTTGCATCCAGGTGTGCAAAAGTTGTAGCCGGGGCGGGGTCGGTTAAATCGTCAGCAGGTACGTATATGGCCTGAACTGATGTTATAGACCCTTTTTTGGTTGATGTGATCCTTTCCTGCAAAACTCCCATTTCAGAAGCCAGGGTTGGCTGATATCCCACCGCAGAGGGCATCCTTCCAAGCAATGCAGAAACTTCAGAGCCGGCCTGTGTGAACCGGAATATGTTGTCAACGAAAAACAGAATATCTTTCCCTTCGCCTTTTTCATCTCCGTCTCGGAAAGATTCGGCAATCGAAAGTCCCGATAAAGCTACGGTAGCTCTTGCACCCGGAGGCTCGTTCATTTGTCCGAAAACAAGTGTTGCCTGTGAGTTTTCTAGTTCATTGTAGTCAACTTTGCTTAAATCCCAGCTTCCATCTTCCATATTTTTTTTGAAACCCTCCCCGTAGCGTATAACATTTGATTCGATCATTTCCCTGAGCAGATCATTTCCCTCCCTTGTACGTTCTCCCACTCCGGCAAACACTGAGAGTCCGGCATATTTTTTGGCAATATTGTTTATCAGCTCCATTATAATAACAGTTTTGCCTACTCCTGCACCCCCAAAAAGACCTATTTTTCCCCCTTTTGAATAAGGCTCAAGTAAGTCTATCACTTTAATGCCGGTGTAGAGTACTTCCGTTTCGGTTGAAAGATCTTCGAAGGAGGGTGGGTCTTTGTGAACCGGATAGCCTTCGTCCACGTCTGTTTCTTTTAATCCGTCGATCGGTTTTCCGATAACGTTTAGCAGGCGGCCCCGCACCCGCTCACCCGAAGGCATAATTATCGGCGCACCGGTTGCTTCGGCTTCCATTCCCCTGCTTAGACCGTCAGTCGAATCCATGGCAATGGCACGGACTGTTTTTTCACCTGTGTGCTGCTGGCATTCAACAACCAATACAAGGCCGTTATCGGTTTTAATTTCAATAGCATCGTGGATATTTGGCAAACCATGCTCTTTTTCTTCAAAAACAATGTCAACGACAGGACCTAAAACCTGGACAATTTTACCTTTTATTCTTGGCATTTAAAATAGGTTTAGTTAAGCCGCACCGATTTTTCCCGACTGCTTTGGTGTCTGTATTAAAACAGAGGATTGATCTTGTGGCACTTATTATAACCCAATTTACGCATAATGGGGTATTAATGTTTCAATTAAACTCTTCTGTCAAACATATTATTTGTTAAATCAAGCAGGGGGGGTTTTCTGTTATCAGGCACCTTAATTTTGTCCATACTCTTCAATGCTGCCGTAAAATATTCGCTTATTTTTTTTTGGGTAATACCGGCCACATTCACCCTCTCATAAATTGATTTGACCCCGGCGATTTTTTTTGAAGGCTCGTTTTCTTCAAAAAGGAGGTGTTTGAGTTTTTTAATATCAGACTCTTTGGCCAGTTCAATTGTTTTGACAAGAAGGAAGGTTTTTTTGTTCATAACTATGTCACCTCCTATCTGCTTTCCGAAAGTTTTTTCGTCACCGTAAGTATCGAGAAAATCATCCTGCAACTGAAAAGCCATACCGAGGTTTTGACCGAAAAGATAAATATTTTCCCTCTCTTCAACTGACGCTCCTCCAAGAAGGGCGCCCAGCTGAAGTGAGGCAGCCATAAGTACGGAAGTTTTTAGCCGGATCATTTCCAGGTACTCATTTTCTGTGGTATTTGGGGCCTTCTCAAAATTCATGTCATATTGCTGGCCCTCACAGACCTCCAATGCGGTTTTGTTAAAAATATCCAAAGATTCCTTCAAAAAATTACCGGGAACTCCGCTCAGGAGCTCGTATGCCAAAATTAGCATTGCGTCGCCGGAGAGAATGGCAGTATTGGGGTCCCATTTTTTATGAACTGTGGGCTTGTTTCTTCTAACGGCTGCATTGTCCATTATGTCATCATGAAGCAATGTGAAGTTGTGGAAAACCTCAAAAGCAAGGGCCGGCTTAACTGCTGTCTCAATTTCCTTACTTAAAAGGTTGCATCCCATCAAAGTCAGCAAAGGGCGCAAACGTTTTCCCCCGTTATTTAAGGCATAGCAAACAGGTTCATATAATTCATGCGGTTTCCTCCCCAGGTAATCAAGACGGTCTATTTCGTTGTTTATTATATTTTGCAATTCACTGACCGAGTACATATCAGACAATTGTAGTTAATATATTTAATAATTGACGGCTAATTAGTTTTTTTTGATCTGGTAAAAATTGTTCCGAAAAATAATATTTTTGCTGACTTAAAACAAGTAAACATTATTGCAACCTATAAGGCTAAAAAAATGCCTCAGTAAATTACAACTCTTTTTTTTTTGATTTCGGTTGTATTACATTTGCAACCGTAATTTGTGGTTATTCCATTGGCGATGAACTATACTTTACTGGATTTCTTAACTTTGGTTGGCTCGCTCGGTTTTTTCCTTTTTGGGATGAAATCAATGAGTGAGTCTTTGCAAAAAGTTGCGGGCCACAAGCTTCGATCGATACTTTCTGCGATGACATCCAACAGGGTAAGGGGGATTCTGACCGGCTTCCTTATTACCACACTAATCCAGTCTTCTACCGCAACCACCGTTATGCTGGTTAGTTTTGTGAACGCCGGCCTTATCTCGCTTATTCAATCCGTAGGTGTTATTATGGGAGCCAATATCGGGACCACCGTTACAGCATGGTTGATATCCATATTGGGCTTTAAAGTCAACATAAGTGTTATTTCACTCCCCTTGATCGGATTGAGCTTCCCCTTCCTCTTTTCAAATTCAAAGAAACGCAAATCCGTAGCTGAGCTCGTTATAGGCTTTGCGATGGTGTTTCTCGGACTCGATTTTCTGAAAGATTCCGTTCCGGACATTTCGGAGCACCCGGAGATATTGGAGTTTTTGAAAACATATACTGATCATGGGATGTTATCGGTCGGGCTTTTCATTTTCATAGGTACACTAATAACTTTTGTAGTTCAGTCATCAAGTGCCACCATGGCATTGACACTGGTCATGTGCAACAACGGGTGGATATCTTTTGATCTGGCGGCGGCCATGGTGCTGGGTGAAAACATAGGAACCACCATAACGGCCAACATGGCGGCAATAGGGGCCAATGTTTCCGCAAGGCGCACCGCCCTGGCCCATATGATTTTCAATATTGCGGGTGTTGTGTGGATGTTATTGGTTTTTCCGTTTTTCGTTCGGCAGATTGATACCTTTATGATAAGTGCGGGCAGTGAATCTCCTTTTGTCTCGGTTACCGCAATTCCTGTTGCCCTCTCGCTGTTTCACTCACTGTTCAACTTGATTAATACTTCATTGCTCATAGGATTTGCCCCCCAGATATCCAGGATCGTAACCCGTCTTATACCTCACAAGGAGGAGGCGGACGAGGAATTCAGGCTGGTTTATATTAACACCGGTATTCTTTCAACTTCTGAGCTGTCCCTGTTCCAGGCAAGGAAGGAGATTGCCGTATACGGTCGCCGTACCAAAAAAATGTTTGATTATACCCGCAAACTCTTTAATTCAGTAAAATCATCGGATATTGATTTCTACCACAAAAAAGTTGAAAAATATGAGGATATAAGCGATCGCATGGAAGTTGAAATAGCAACCTACCTTACCAAAATATCTTCCGGGCAGCTCAGTAAGCACAGTGCCGGAAGAGTCCAGACAATGCTTAAGCTTATCGATAATATTGAAAGTGTTGCTGATTCCAGTTGCAACATTGCAAGGACCATCGAGCGGCAAAATGATTTAAAGGTGGTTATGACACAGAAACAGCGCAAAAATATAAATGCGATGTTTGATCTTATAGAAGAAGCGATTGATGTAATGCTTGAAAATCTTAACAGTGATTATTCTGAAGTTGACATTGAGCCTGCCGTTAAAATGGAAATGAAGATCAACCGCTTCCGCGACAAGCTCAGGGAACAGCACATTGTTGACCTCAAGAATAAAGAATACAAGTATGAAGCCGGTGTTATTTACAATGATATCATCTCTCATTGTGAAAGAATGGGAGATCACATAATAAATGTTTCGGAATGTGTTGTTGAAAAATTTGAATAGTCAAACAATTCCGCCTTATCAAGCTTTGCCCAGAGCATCGGCTCCGCTAACTATTTCAATCAGTTCATTTGTTATAAGAGACTGGCGTGCTTTGTTGTAATTGAGTTTCAATTCCCGGGTGATTTTGTCGGCATTGTCTGATGCCTTGTGCATTGCAGTCATCCTTGCGCCGTGTTCAGATGCACTTGCCTCGAGAAGAACCTGGTAAAATTGTGTTTTAAGGAACAGCGGGATAAGTTCTTGAATAATATAATCAATTGAAGGTTCAAAAATATACTCTTCACTTTCGGGTTTATTTTCTTCTTTTTCTTCATCTTCGTTTACATGAAGGCTGAGAGGCAGAAATGTTTCCACTGAAAGTCTCTGGACGGCGGCATTTTTAAACCTGTTGAAAATCAGTTCGATTCTGTCATAATTGCCTTCACTGTATTCGCTCATAAGTGATTCGGAAAATTTAAATGCTTTTTCAAAGGTTACTTTTTCCGTTAACTCCTGATCAAGGCTATGGATTTTGTATCCCTTGTTTTTCAGGTAGTCGGCACCTTTTTTTCCTATACAGGCAATATCTACATTTTCGCGCTCAAATTGCTCTTTGAATTTATCGTTGACAAGCTCAATTGCCTTTTTGGCCGAATTGAGATTGAATGCGCCACAGAGTCCCCTGTTCGAGGTAACAAGAACTATCAGAATTTTCTCTTCGCTCCGTTTCTCAGTATATGGATCAAGGGTTTTGTTAACCTGAATTTTTATGTTTGAGAGCAACTCTGAAAGCTTTTCACCATAGGGGTGTATCATTATAATTGCATCCTGTGCTTTCCTGAGTTTTGCCGCCGACACCATTTTCATGGCCCCTGTTATCTGTTTTGTTGAGACAACAGTGTTGATACGTGTTCGTATTTCTTTTAGATTGGCCATGTGGCAGGTATTTTAAATTTGCCGGGTGGTTCGGGGGATAAATTTTTCTGCAACTTCCTTGGCTGTCTCCTCAAGCTTTAGGGTGATCTCCTCTGTAATAACACCCTCTTTTATTTGTTTAAGCAATTCAAGGTGTTTGTCTTCAAGTGTCCGGAGAAACTCGTTTTCAAACTCCTTGATCCCGGTGACGGGAATATCTTTCAGCAGTCCCCTGGTGCCGCAGAAAATCATTACTATCTGCTTTTCAACGGGCATGGGCTTATATTGATCCTGTTTGAGTATTTCAACATTTTTAGCCCCTTTATCTATTACGTTCATTGTAGCAGGGTCGAGTTCGGCACCGAACTTTGAGAATGCTTCAAGTTCCCGGTATTGAGCCTGGTCAATTTTTAGTGTGCTGGCTATTTTTTTCATTGATTTTATCTGGGCTTTTCCCCCCACTCTTGAAACCGATATCCCAACATTTATGGCAGGCCGGACCCCTGAGTTGAAAAGATCTGTATCCAAAAATATCTGCCCGTCAGTTATTGATATTACATTTGTAGGTATATATGCAGATACGTCTCCCGCCTGTGTCTCTACAACAGGGAGAGCAGTCAGTGATCCGTTACCTTTTGCAATATGTTTTATTGATTCCGGCAAATCATTCATTTGTGCAGCTATACGGTCGGATGATATTATTTTCGCAGCTCTCTCAAGCAATCTTGAATGAAGATAAAAAATATCACCAGGGTATGCTTCCCTTCCGGGCGGACGCCTCAAAAGAAGTGATACTTCACGGTATGCTACTGCCTGTTTGAGAAGGTCGTCATATACAATTAGGGCGGGCCTCCCCGTATCACGAAAAAATTCACCTATTGCAGTCCCTGCAAAGGGGGCATAAAACTGAAGAGCTGCCGGATCGGAAGCAGGAGCTGAAACAATTACGGTGTATTTCATGGCTCCTTTTTCTTCAAGCAATTTGGCTATTCTGGCAACAGTTGAGCTTTTTTGTCCTATTGCCACATAAATACAGTATACAGGCTCACCTTTTTCATAAAATTCCCGCTGGTTTATTATCGTATCAATTGCAATAGCTGTCTTCCCCGTTTGGCGGTCGCCAATAATTAGTTCCCTTTGCCCTCGTCCAATGGGTATCATTGAATCAATAGGCTTTAGTCCTGTGTAAAGAGGCTCCGCTACCGGTTGCCTGTAAATAACACCCGGAGCTTTTCTTTCAAACGGGAAGTCGAATAATTCACCGGTAACGGGACCTTTCCCGTCCACCGGTCTTCCAATAGTATTGACAACCCTCCCCAGCAGTCCTTCGCCAACTGCAAGTGAAGCAATACGGCCAGTCCGTTTTACCAAATCGCCTTCACTTATTTTTTCCGAACTGCCCAGCAATACTGCTCCAATGTTGTCTTCCTCAAGGTTCAATACAATACCGTTGGTCCCATCCTGAAAAGTTATTAACTCATTGGAGCGAACATTGTTCAATCCAAAAATTCGTGCTATACCGTCTCCAACCTGCAAAACTGTTCCGACTTCCTCATATTCGCTTTTCCATTGGTAGTTTTGCAGCTTTTTTTTCAGGATCTCCGATACTTCTGCTGGATTTAAGTGGCTCATGATTATAAAAGTTTTGTTTTGCCTGCATTAAAAAAATCAGGTTTTTCCGCTAAGCAGTGATCTCAGTTTTTCCAGTTGGGCCCTTGCACTTGCATCATAAAGCCGGTCGTCTACCTTTAAGGTAAAACCACCTATTAATGATGTGTCAACTTCCTTTGTAATTTCCGCTTTTGAGTTAAGCTTCTTTTCTATCATTTCCATAAAGCGGGCACCCAATTTTTCGTCTATATCTATGGCAGTTTTCAAAGTAACAGACTTTATCCCCTTTTCTTTTTTATAATAAAACTTAAATAAACCGCAAACTTCTTCAAGATAAACACCCCTCTTGTTGTTGATTAAAAGTGAAAGAAATTCTGCAGATTCATTGGAAATCCTGCTTGCAAAAAACTCTTTTAAAAATTTTTTTTTGCTTTTATTTTCCACCACTGGATTTTCTAAAAAGCCTCTCAGATCAGGAGCCCTTTTAATCAATTCTGCTATCATCAAAATGTCATTATATACGGCATCCAACCGGCCTGTCTCTTTTGCGGCCATAATCAGAGCTTTTGCGTAACTAACCGGTATTTTGTTAAAATGCATTATTCCTGCAAAACAAGGTTAATTTAACTAATGTTCAACGAGTTATTAAAGAATGTCTGTTAAGCACAATTTATCTGCCAAAAGCTGACGGTGGTTTAATTAACCTTGAATTCTTTTAAATGTTTCTCCATCAGGTTTTTTTGCACATTCTCATCTGCCAGTTGTTCTCTTAGAATCTTTTCGGCTATATCAATTGAAATCACTGAGATTTGGTTTTTGATATCTTCAAGGGCAGTGATCTTCTCCTCTTCAATTTTTTCCCGTGCTGAATCTATTAGCTTGCTGGATTCCGTTTTTGCCTTTTCCTTTGCTTCTTCGATCATCTGCTGCTTTGTTTCATGACCTTTTTTTATTATACTTTCCATCTCGAGTCTGGCTTCAGAGATTATCTTTTCAGATTGTTCCTTCATCGTGCTCATATCCTCTCTGGCTTTTTCAGCCATTTTTATACCCTCTTCAATATTTCTTTCGCGTTCTTTGAGTGCATGTACAATGGGTTTCCATGCAAATTTCTTAAGGATAAAAAAAACAAGAGTGAATGAAACCATCATCCAGAAAAATAATCCGAAATCCGGGGTTATAAGGTCCATAAAAACGCTTTTTATTATTTAAAAAAATAGCCTGATAAATTTGTAACTATTCTATAGGAATAAAACAAGAAGCGATACAACTATGGCGAAAAATGCAACGCCCTCTATAAGTGCCGATGAAACAATCATGTTAGATCTTACGTCACCGGCAGCTTCGGGTTGACGGGCTATGGTGTTCAGGGCCTCAATTCCAATTTTACTGATTCCAAAGCTTGCCCCCAAAAGGCAAAGGCTCGCTGCAAATGCAGCTCCAAGTTTTGTGACAGCCAGGCTCCATCCGGCTTCCAGAATAATTGTCAATAGTAACATAGTTTTCAATTTTTTGGGTTATTAATTATTTTTAAATTATTTATGGGCAAAATTGTTTAATGCTCGTCAGATACTGCCGAGCCGATAAAAAGTGATGTAAGTAGTGTAAATACATATGCCTGTATAAGCGCTACCAGAAATTCTAGAAAAGTTATAAAAATTCCGAACAGAACAGATATTACAGATATACTGTATCCGAAAACCGCTCCCCTTTCCCCGAAAATGAATATGAGACAAAAAAAACCCATTGTTATTATATGACCTGCTGTGATATTGGCAAACAACCGGATCATTAGCACAAATGGTTTTGTAAACACCCCCACGATCTCTATAACCTGCATAAGCGGAAGAGGGAATTTTAAAAATGCTGGTATTCCCGGCGGATTGTATAAATGTTGCCAGTATTTTTTGTTTCCACTGAAATTTACAGCAATCAGCGATGTCAGGGCCAGTCCCATCGTCACAGAAATGTTGCCGGTAACGTTTGCCCCCATCGGAAAAATGGGAATAAGACCAAGCATGTTGTTTATCCATATGAAGAAAAAAAGAGTCAGCAGATAAGGCAGGAATCTTCTGTGTTTTTCTTCACCTATTGCAGGTTTGGCTATATCGTCAATAACAAACACAATAATCGGTTCAAAAAAGCTCTGCAGCCCTTTTGGCACTGAGAGGGGAGATTTTTTGTAACTTTTTCCAAGAGTGATAAAAATTAAAAATATTACAATTACACTGAAAAAAAGAGCCAAAACATTTTTTGTAATTGAGAAATCAAGAGGAAGAGGTTCGCCGGTTAATGTTTCACCGTTGTCGTTAACTTTAACAATTTTTCCCTCGTTGGGGCCATTGTTTTCAATTTTGTATCCGTTGTATGAGGAATAACCGTGATCGAACCTGCTTGACATAAAGATGCTCAGTCCGTTTTCCCTGCTGTAGAGAATAACCGGCAACGGAACTGAATAATGTTTGTCTCCCATTGAGAAAATGTGCCAGCAATAGGAATCCGCTATATGATCGAAGATAAATGAACCCGGATCAAAGCCTTTTTTATTTCCGTCAGCTTGGGAAGGGCCACCGTAGCAGTCGGCTGTTCCTGCCGCTGTAAATAGAGCAGCCAGTAAAAATATTTTTAAAAAATGTTTCAATTCCCCCGAAATCAATTGTTTCAAATCCCAATTCAAAATATGTAACCGGCGAAAACCGGTTTTTATCCTTTTCTACGGAAGAGAATTAAAATTGTTTGGGTTTTTTTATGAAACAATGCAGGGTGTAGGTGTCAAATGAGGTGAATATTACGTAAGCTGAAAGAAACGTGGCTATAAAGACCGTAATGTTCTCTCTTACGGTAATCAGGTAAATCGAAATAAATCCCAGGTGAAGGATTACCCTTGCAAGGGTGGATAAAAAATAGCGTTTTTCAAAGGCGTTGCTTTTTTTCTTATCTGCATTAAAAATGAATATTCTTGCTGCAATGGTTACAATGACAAAATATCCGTAAATAATCCAGTGACCGGGCAGGTAATATTTCCCGGGTAAAAGAGCGAATACAACAAATGCTACTACTAGCACACCCAGTACAAAGAGGGAAAAATTAAAAACAAACTTTTTTAAATGTTGACCCATCTATCCGAGAATAATTACATTATAATTACCTGCAGGCCAAACAAGCCAGCTAACTGATAAAAACTTTTGCTAGAAGCCAGGTTTATTTCACTGTTTTCGGATCTTTTGTCTCTTTTTTGAAATCAGTTACTGATGATTGTTTTTCGCTTCCTGACATATCACAGTTTCCGTTAAAACGGGCCCCGGGTTCAATGGACACTTTGTTGGTTATAATGTCCCCGTCCACAAGTGCTGAAGGTTTTAATGAAAGCAGCTCGCCAATGGTCATTTTTCCTTCAATTTTACCCGAAACATCTGAGTTTTTGCAGTTTATTTCTCCTTTAACCTTTCCGGTTTC
>PWHJ01000137.1 GCA_003554865.1 Bacteroidota bacterium
CCCTGAAGGCTTTCACGGTTAGTGGGTTTGATATTATCCCTGGTCTCCCCTGTTACAAGATTATTGATTTTAAAACCCCCGCAACAAAAACTGTAGCCGGGATTTGATTCCAAAAAATCGATTTGTTTCTGCAGCTTCCCGGGATCGGTCCAGTAATCGTCCCCTTCGCAAAGAGCCACGTATTTTCCTCTGGTAATCTGCCGGCATCTTTTTCCGTTATTTATCCCCCCCACATTGTAATCTGCCGTTACAACACGAATTTTTTCAGGATATTTTTTGGCGTAATCAAACACGATTTCCCGTGTGCCGTCTGTGCTGCAGTCTTCACCAATGATGTATTCGACCGGGAAAGATGTTTTTTGCATCAAAACCCCTTCAATACAATCACGGATAAAAGGAGCATGCTGGTAAGTAAGCGTTCGAACGGTTACAAGTGGTTCCGGCACACATTCTGTAACCTTATTGGCAAATTCATAATTCCCGGAAGAATCCTGCTTCATGATAAAGAATGCATCAACTGGTCCTGTAAATGTTTATTGTCTGTAGGCCGGGAAAAAGCCGGATTTATCAGTGACATCAACATTGGATAAAGCACAAAG
Source organism: Bacteroidota bacterium (assembly GCA_003554865.1). GTDB lineage: Bacteria > Bacteroidota > Bacteroidia > Bacteroidales > PUMT01 > PUMT01. The sequence goes on from PWHJ01000137.1 coordinate 600, forward strand.
CTTCTTATAAATTTCCGGACGGTATATTTGCCTGAGAGATTTCAGCGGATAAACCCGGCCACCAAATCGCCTCTTGAAATCAGCAAACCCGCTCCCAGGCCGGCCGCCACCCAGGTTCTTTGCAGGAACCCCTAAAGATTTTAACCGTTTAATGCCTTCCCAGATTAATAAAGCTGAAAAATTCCTGCTATCGGGTGCCGCAATATAAAACATTCCATCACCCAGGTCTTCAGTATATGTCATCATGGTTGCCGCCATGATCTTCCCGTTTTGCCGGATCCCAGTCAGCAATACGTTATCCAGCCCGATCATATGCCGCAAAGTGTCCCTGGTAAGAAAATAAAAAGCCGCTGCACCCTGACGTTGCATGTAGCTTTCGTAATGCTCCAGAAAGAATTTTGCTAAAACATGCTTATCGTAAACAAAGGTTATGTCTTTAAGAGAGCCATTATTGACTTGTCTTCTTCGGTTCTCTGACATCCCAGAAACAATATCTCTCAGAGGGAGGCGTAAATCCATTAAAAAGATGTTGTTATAGTGAGAGATCTCGGAAGGATCAAAAAGATGACTTAAGTCAAATACTGGATTTAACCCCAGGTAGCCACATACATATCCCCGATCCAATACAAATGTATTCCAGTGATTGGAAAAATCCGGGCACTCGCCATTCCCTACAAAACCTGCAATCCCAAAGGGTTTGACAATGTCTGTATAACCCGAAAACTCCCGTTCACAAATGGGGCATACAATCCGTGTCCCATTTTTTTCATAGTGGTATAGAAAAGTTTTCAGCCCGGTAGTCAAATGCATGGCAAAACAGTGTTCCCAGGTGTGGGCGAAGGTATGCTTGATGCCGGTCAGCGCACTTTTCCACTCATCCTGAGCGTCCAAAGGAATTAGTTTGTGCATTGTGAGCATTTCAAGTTATTCTAAAACAATTCCTGCCTGAATTCTTTCATACAAAGTACCAAGCAGGGCATCCACCTCATCAAAGTTGTTGAACTGCAAGATTAATACCCCAATGGTAGAACCAGGCTGCGAATAAGGCAGAACTTCTTCTCCAGGCTCAACATATAAATGTTTTTCTGCAATGTGTTTATTTAAAACCTCATCGAAAGCAACTTTTTTTAACCTCCCTTCCTGGTTCGTGTGCAGGGCGCAGCAAATTGCAGGTCTGTGTTTTTTTCCCTGAGTTTTTACAGAGCCATTCAAAAAAAAGTCAAAAGTTGCTTTTAGCATATTAAAGCCTGTGGCATAATAAATTGTTTGAGGTGTTAAAGTTCCTCCGCTTCTGGGACCGATTTCCATAACAAAAAGGTTGCCCTTTGCATCAACTCTGGCCTCAATATTAATGGCCCCGTTCCTAAAATCACATAATCTGACTATTTCCTCAATTTCCTTTTCAGCCTTTGAGATTATCTCAGTAGGGGCTCTGCTTGGGTAAAGCTCTATGCTAGGCTTAAGTGGGTTGGATTTTGATCTGAATATGCTGTCGCCCAGCATGGAAAAAACCATTTCTCCATTCAAGAAAAAGGCGTCTCCGTGCAGATTGGCCTGGCTTGGTTCAATATAGTCTTCAATGATGACTTTCCCCTGCCGGGAGAAATCCCGGGCAATTTGAACAGCATCCTGAAGGAAGGCCTTATGATTTACCCTGGTAACCCCTTTGGTATCTGATGAATCAACAGGCTTTACCACAACAGGATAGGGGATCTCTCCCAAGTTTGCCCCATTTATTGCCTTGCTGCTTATAACCCTGAAAGCCGGGGTATTGAATCCATTGGCGTTTAACAAATTTCGAAAAAGGTGTTTTTCTGAGAGCAAACGAATGCTTTCAAGAGAACTCCCCGGCAGTCCAAGTTTTTCTGAAACAAATGCTGCGGTTGGGGTGGCCGGATCACTGGCAAAAGCAAGTACATAATCAATTTTTTTAAATTCTGCCAACTCGAGCACTGCCGCTTTGTCTGTTGTGCTTATTAAATGGAATTCGTCTGCAAGTTTTGCCCCAGGGTTATTTGGTAAATAGTCACACAGGATAGTATAGAGGCCCCTGTTTCGGGCCTCATGAATTGCTGGTAGCTGCCCGTGTGAGCCACCTAACAACAATATTCTGTTTTTCATTCAGGCTTTTTGTTATCGAGCATTGAGCTCAATCGTTCAGATGCTTTTGCCCATCGCTCATTTTTCCTGATAACCCTGCAGGGGTTCCCATATGCAATAACCCCTGCAGGTATGTTTTTAGTTACCACGCTTCCCGCGCCAATAAGGGTATGTTTGCCAATTGTAATATTGTTGATAAGCGTTGCTCCGGTTCCAATTGTAGCTCCTTCTCCAATTTGAACATTTCCGGATATCTTTACCCCGGGATTTATGGTTGCAAAATCCTCTAAAACAGCATGATGTCCGACTGAGGAACTTCGTTTGACTGTAACCCCAAATCCTATTTTACAAAACGAAGATACGACGCAAAGAGGTTCAAGCAAAAACCCGTTTTCTTTTTCAGAGCTCCCTGCAAAATAGGATGAAGGGTGAATCATGTTAATGTACCTGCTTTTTTGAATTTCATGAAACCTTTTGAAATAGTGATATAGAATGTATTTTATATGGCTATCCAAAACTCCAAAAAAGTAGTTGTTTTCATTGGGATGAAAATCATATTGACTGTCCTTATGAATAGAGAAATTTAAATCAGCTCGCTGGTAGGCTCTGTCGGGCGTTTTTACCTCAATGTTCTTGACAATGTCAAAAAAATTACATCCGAATAACTCATTTGCTATTTCAGTTACAACAGGAATTGCACCATGGCAAAATCCCAGCAGCGTTATTTTTTTATTTTCTTTTCCGGTTGTATTCATGGTTTATTTTCTGTTTCTGTTATAAAACCCCAACGCACCAAATTCTTTAGACGTCATGAGTGAAGATCCGTGGATTTCCATGAGCTGGTGAATGCGCCTGATGAGTTCTATATTTGATGCAAGTCTTGATCGATTCTGGTCCCACCAGATATTATCTTCAATCCCGACCCTGACACCCATTCCCATGGCAACTGCAACTGCATTTACCTGAAGCTGGCTTCCTGCAAGCCCTGCCAGTCCTATATAATGGCTATCCGGGATATCGTTTACTGCGGCAGATATTTGAGTTAAGTTAGGTTGAAACCCGGCAATATTACCAAACAACAAGTTCCAGTAAAATGGCCCCACAATGATACCCTTGTTGATGAGGTACTTGCCATAATTGATCATTCCCATGTCAAAGCACTCAAGTTCTGCTACCACCCCATACTGCTTCATTTTTTCAGCCAGATTAACAATCATATCAGGGGCATTCAGGCTGGCCTGCCGGACAAAATTCAGTGAAGAGAGCGTCAGTGAACACATATCCGGGCCAAGCTCTATGACCTCTGATCTTTTCTGAAACTCAGACCAGTTCCGACCTGAGGTACTGGCACAGATGATCAGATCCGGACAATGTTTGCGTAGTCCTTCAAATATTTCTCTGTATACACTTGCTTTATAAGTTGGAGTTCCATCTTCATCTCTGGCATGGATATGGGCAATGGTAATACCCAATTCACAGGCTTCATGGGTTTGTTCAACGATCTCTGTCGGCGAAACGGGCACATGGCTGGTCATGGCCTTTGTTGGCACCATGCCAGTCGGACAAAAATTAATGATTATTTGTGCCATATCGGGAGGCTTTAAGGGTACAAGAACAAATTAATGAAGACGAATTTATTTACAGGGAATAAGAGCTATTTTCGTACTTATATCACGTTACAAATTTTTGTTACTTCCCTGTCTCTCAGCTCCGGATAAATGGGCAAACAGATTACTTGTTCAGCCATTCGATTGGCTACCGGCAGATTTGTTTTCTTTGACGATGGCAGGTTGCTGTAAGAGGGTAAATTGCTGATTAATGGGTAAAAATATCTCCTTCCAAAAATATTGTGCTGTTTTAATTTTTGGTAAAGCTCGTCACGGGAAATTCCGTATAAAGATTCTTCAATAAAAACCGGAAAGTAGGAATAATTATGTTTTATCCCTGGAATATCGTTTAATAGCCGGATGCCGGGAATTTGGTTTAGAGTTCTTCTGTATTGAAGGGCAATCTGCCGGCGTTTTTCAATATTTGTGTCAATATACTTCAGTTGCAGCAACCCCATGGCAGCCTGAATTTCATTCATTTTAGCATTGATGCCCGAGGCCACTACTGTTACTTCATCCCTGATTCCGAAGTTCTTCAGGTCATCAATATGACGCTTGGTTTGTTCGTCATGGCTGATAATTGCTCCACCCTCCAGGGTGCTGTATACCTTGGTTGCATGAAAACTTAACACGCTCAGGTCACCAAAGTTCAGTATGGAGTGACCATTTTTCTCCACGCCAAAGGCATGGGCTGCATC
>PWHJ01000035.1 GCA_003554865.1 Bacteroidota bacterium
CCTTCAATCGTCGCCGGGCAGACTAGTATATCAAGGCCTTGATAAAATTCCTGGATTTTACTATAAGGATATTCTTTTGTTGGAACAGGCCAGCCTTTCCCCATCCCACGCCACTCATAGTTGCCTTCCTTCAACGCCTGCCTGACCAAGTCTTCTCCTTTACGGCCACCTTTATACACATAACCGGAAACTCCCAGTACTGGAATTCGGTTCGGTCTGGCTTTCTTACCAGAACCGAGCTGAAATTTATCTCGATCCAAAGGCGGCAAAATCTTAACCGTCGGCCCGTACTGTGACAAGTCTTCATAGTATTGTTGAGCCGATGTGATTCTTAAAAGGGCCTTCCGGGCCTGATTCTCCCAAATTTCCACTTTGTTAGGCAATACATCTTCTCTGTGAGTAAAGTAAGCCGCCAGTGGGGTGGTTACATTTCTCCTATAATCCAGGTATGGAAATGAATAATTCACATCAGCCCCTGAGTCCGCCAAACTGCTAATACTCCAGCCCAGCCGGGTGGCTAGTATCTTTGCTTTTCGACTCAAGATCGAATCACTATTAGATTTAAGCCTTACAATATGTATTTTCATTTCAACTACTCCTCTTAATACTTAACTTCATCAAAATGCTTTTTCCGCCTGTCTTTTTCGTTGAAACTTCTATTAAATCTTGCCACCAATTCCTGGACTTCTTCTGCCGTAAAATCTGGAGTGGTTATACTTCCCACCTTATAATACCCTGGAACACCTTTCAAATAATTGTTCTCCCTACATGCATCAAAAAGTTCAGAACCTACCAAGGGAGTCGCCAAGAAAAAAGATGCACTGTCAAATCCGCAAGTACGAGCAAAAGCATAGGTTTCACCCATCTCCATTATAGTTTCACCAGGGAAACCGCAAACAAAAAATCCATGAACATCGATACCAAAACTCTTAGCTTTTTCTACTCTGTCTTTCACAGTATCGAGTTTGAGAGGCTTCCCGATTATACTATCCAGTACCCTTTGGCAACCACTCTCCACCGCAAATGTTAACTGATAACAACCTGAATCAGCCATAAGTTCTAACATTTCATCATCCAGAGTCGGAATATAAACTCCTTGTGGCATGCACCAGTGCAGTCCTTTAAAATGTTTGATAATCTCACGGGCGCGCTTCTTATCGAGGGTGAAATTATCATCCGTTATCTGTACTTCATCTATATCATAATCTTCTATAAGTTGATCAATCTCCTTAATTACATTTCTGGCGCTTCTGGTCCGATACTGATTACCCCAGAAATTAGTTGTTATACAAAATATACAACTAAACTGGCAACCTCTGGAAGTTACGAGTTGTGCCACTCGTTTGCCCTTCGGATAGGGTGATTGAGGCAAATTAATTTCAAAATACCTTTCCATGTCCACCAAGTGCCGAGCTGGAAACGACAACAAATCCAAATCCGAAATAAAACCCTTGTTAATAATCCTGGGCGGGGAACACATATTACTCAACAGCCAAGCGAAGGACAATTCCCCTTCATGCTGAACGATATGATCTATGTTCTTATCATTAACAGGCGCATACGTAGGATGAGATCCACCCATGACTGTCTTTATCCTGTCATCAACTTCTTTAACTATCCGAGCAACATGTTGAGCATTTTCATACTGCGTTGTAAAAATACAGGATATACCTACAACATCCGGTGAGAAATCGCTAACCCTATTCCTTAATTCAGCATCATTCAAACCATAAGTAATGTAATCGCCAGTTTCGTTAGTATTCCAGTACCCCTCACTGGCTGAATCAATTACTGCAACGTTATGCTCCTCTTCAATAAACGCTGCTATATAGAGCAGCCCTATCGGTGGTATGCATCGACGGACATCTTTTTTATACAATGTGTAGTTAGGAGATATCAATAATACTTCCACTGCCCCACTTCACTCCCTTACTTATCAACTAAACTCTTCTAAATCTTTCAGCGCCCTTTCTTTTTTATAAAACCTTTCAGCAGTAAAATCTTTGAGCTCGCCTCTCGTCGGTTGTTGCCAATTATTGCCATAGTGCCACCTCAAATATTTTTTAGGATTCACAGGTGCTGAATAACTGACCTCATTCAAAACAACGTAACTCGCCCCTTCTAAAAAATGAGCTGGAATATATAAACTAATCTTCCCTCTTGGATCATGCCATTCTACCAAACCTTCCTCCACTTCTTCATAGAAACCAAGATTAATTACAATGCCTTGATCTCTGCGTGCCGCAATTGCTTCTGGTCGTTCACCGAATCTGGCTTTCGCCAAAAATCCTGCTTGTTTAAATTTCTTTACAATATCCCTTGCCCGGTGATGATCGAGCTCCTTTCTTAATGCTATATCAATATCGGTATCCCAAGGGATCAACTCCCCGTTTCTTACAATACCAAGGAGAGTTCCAGAAGTTACCCACCAGCTGATCTTCAATGAGTCTAATACCTCTTTAGCTTCTTGGAGATCCGATTCAGTACTCATGGCTTCACTGCCTTCATCTTGACGTAAATACTACTCCAAACCCCTGTTTCGTTTCGCTTGCCTGCCTGCCCCCACTCAAATAAATCCCACTTACGAGCAGTGTAGAAATCCAGTCCGATCTTGTTCCTGCTAGGATCAAAAAAACTAAAACTCTTTACCGTATAAGGTCTTCTGTGTGTAGGATCGTCCCACACACCAATATAATCTTCTGCGTTAGGCACCTTTATGTAGATCTCTCCACCTGGCTTTAGGATCCGCCAGCATTCATCCATTATTCTAACCAAATCAATATCCAGATGCTCAAACACACAACGAGCTTCTACTTGTTCAAAACTACTACTCTTCCAAGGCCATGGCAGCCTGTTCAAATTCCAAACTACTTCTATTCCGTCCTTGTGCTTAAACAGGTCATGATTGATCCATTTCTTTGGATTTTTCACCCGATTACCAGCTCCAAGATTCAACCTCACTCAATCCACTCTCCTGCCGGCAAAGGCTTAAAATGTGGCTTGACTTCCCACAAAGCCAACAGGATAGCAATCCTGTAGTCGTACTTCATTCGATATTCTTGATATAATTGCCATAACTTTCGGGTGTCATCGTTAACCCGGATAAAGATAAGCCTCGGATCGAATACCGGAACCCTGAGATCACCTATGCCTAAATTTTTAGCCCCTCCGATAAAGTCCATCGCCAGTTCTCCATACGGCCTGAACGGGATAATCAACTCCCAGTGGGACAACCATCTGAGGCCTTGTTCGAGTGTCCGTCGATCAACCCCTGCTCGCGGATCCACCAGGGCTATCAACCACCCATCCTCAAGATTATCCACTACCGGATACCCTGCATATTCATTTTGTTGTCCTTCTTGTAAATACACAGCCTCCATAGTTTTGGAAGTGGGCGGAGCGGGTAAGCCCCGCCCTTATCTCCTTTCTAGAATTACCTTAACATCTTAACTTAGCTTGCCGGAGGTGATTGGTCAATAAAGGCAACCACAGAAGCATTTTCGTCCTCATAATCAGCGTCTCCCTCTAATGTGAGAACAAAGTCAGTGCGCCGCGCTTTAGGAATTCGATCTCGCTCGATGGTCACTTCATGGAACACACCCCAAACGGTGTTGTCCGGATGTTGCAACATAGCGATATCGCCAGCGCCTCCATCGACACCAACCGCCTTACTACGTCCGATCATCGGAACGTAACGAACCGGAATGCCTTTATAATACAGATCCATAGCGGCAGTAGTTGCAGTATCACCAAGTGCAGTTTGCTTTAATCGCAACCTGTCGCGGTAGGCATTCTGCACTTCCCAGTCAACGTAGAAACGCCATTCACTCTCATTCTGGAAGTACTGCTTCGGTAACGATGTCAACATTGCTTCAAACATGTTCTCCGGCCACTCAGCAGCGCTCGGATCAAAATCCCGGTTAGGATCCTGCCCGTACACTTTATTTGCTGAGCGCTTGGCCCAACCATCGATCAGGCTCAATACAGCATCATCTGACCACAGAATGTCCTTGTCGGCAAGGATGAACCATTCCTCCATGTCACGCCCGGCCGCTTCACCGAACATATCGATCAAGGTATTCTCAAAACCACCCCGTTCGATATTCCGGCGCAAGGCCTGATCTTCGATCCCGGTAATAGCTTGGAGCTCCTCAGCAACCAACTTGTTAGTATCAAACTGAGGCTTGGTACGTTCACCCGTAGGCAACTCCCGGTAAGCTCCACCAGCATCTTTACCAGCACGCAGAACACGGCCAACAAAGCCAGTACGGTCAATGTTGTGCTGTTGGCGATCCATCGGAACGAACCGCGCTTCCTGCATGATGACTGTCCGATGCTGCATGACCTGGATAAACCGATCAAACTGCTCCGGTGTCAGAACACCTTCGTCTAAATCTCCGATTGTAATCGCCTTAAATGCAGCGTCCAATCGTTGTAACAGTTCAGCATTACTTAACATTGTAACTATCCCTCCTTCCTTTAAAGATCACTAAGATATCGACTGCAAGCGGCGCCCATACAGGTCCCGCTCAATGCGTTTGGTTTCTCGTACGGGCGGCTTCTTGTCGTCGTCCTCTCCACCATCTTGACCTTTCAGTGCGGCGCTGTCTACTCCTAACTTTTTGTTAAGAGCATCCAACTGGTCCATCACTTCGGTCTTGAAGGCTTCCAACTCGTCATTCTTTTGAGATGAATCATCAGGTGAGTTACCCTGATCACCATCGTCAGAGCCATCACTGGAATCACCTTGGTTACTAGGGTCATCTTGATCACCCTGATCGCCCTGGTCACCAGTATCTGACAACTGCGATTGTGCCTGAGCTTTTACTGCTTCTAACTCGTCTCTGAGAGGTTGGATCACTTCTTCTACAGCAGCCTTAGCAACCTCTCCTACTGTCGACTTTATTGTTTCGTTTGA
>PWHJ01000188.1 GCA_003554865.1 Bacteroidota bacterium
AGGTTTGTACAATCTTTCAATGAATTACGTTAGGTTAAATAATTTAAGGAAACCGCCGTGTACGAAAGTATGCCCGGTGGTGTGAGAGGGCGGGGGAGTAATCCCCCTACCTACTCGATTACTCTCACACACTATTCCCTTTTGCAAGGGATGATTTTATAATCTTTTCTTTTTTGCAAACGTTAATTAAACAGGAGGTCCAGATGGGCATCATTGTAGGGGAAGTGTCAAATGAAACAACTGCATAATGAACGGTAAAACGATCTCAGAGCAACTCTCTCCCTCGGAAAAGAAAACCATAGCCAACAGGTACAGGGGATTGCTGCGTTCATGCAGCGACAGGATAAACAAAGAGGAACAAAAAAGTTTACGATCCGCTTTCAACAAGGCTGTACTTGCCCATGCCGGCAAAAAGCGCCATTCGGGGGAACCTTATATTCTGCATCCGTTAAATGTTGCAAGAATAGTGGCCGGGGAGATCGGACTGGGTCCCACTTCCCTTATAGCCGCATTGCTTCATGAAACAGTTAAGGATGGAGGGGTTTCACTCAATGAAATAGAGAAAAACTACGGTAAAGCGGTAAAGACCATTGTGAATGGACTTACCAAAATTTCCGGGTTATCGACCGAAAAAACATCGCTGCAGGCCGAGAACTTCAGGAAGCTGCTTCTGTCCTTGTCTGACGACATGCGTGTCATACTTATCAAAATAGCCGACAGGCTGGATAACATGAGATACCTTCACCATTCACCCGAAAATGAACGCTTAAGAATAGCCACTGAGACATTTTATCTTTATGCCCCGATAGCCCACCGGCTTGGTCTTTATAACATAAAGACCGAGCTTGAGGATCTTTCAATGAAATTCACAAACAGCGAAGCCTACAATAACATAAGGCAAAAACTTAAACATACAACAACAGCACGTAACCGTTTTATAAGAACATTCACCGAACCCCTAAGTAAAGAGCTTGAGAGACAGAATTTTAATTTTGAGATAAAGGCCCGCACAAAATCGGTTTATTCCATATGGAGCAAGATGAAAAAACAGGATGCCGAATTTGATGAGATATACGATATTTTTGCAATCCGCATTATTCTCAATTCACTTCCCCAAAATGAAAAATCGGATTGCTGGCGTGTTTATTCCATAGTAACTGACCATTACCAGCCAAATCCCAACAGGTTGCGCGACTGGATATCTGTACCCAAATCAAACGGCTATGAATCTCTTCATACAACTGTGGTCGGACCAGGCGGTAAATTCGTGGAAGTTCAGATACGCACGTCCCGCATGAACGAGATTGCCGAGAAGGGGCTTGCCGCCCACTGGAGGTACAAGGGAGGGAAAAGTGAGAAAAACATTGATCTCTGGCTTGAGCAGATAAGGGAAATATTGCAGGATCCCGGACAAAATGCCAGGGAGATAATCGAAAATTTCAAGCTTAACCTTTATTCAAAGGAGGTTTTTGTCTTTACACCCCAGGGAGACCTGAAAAGGTTTCCCGCCGGGGCGACTGTTCTGGATTTTGCCTTTGATGTTCACACCGATCTTGGGGTAAAATGTGCAGGCGCCAGGGTCAACAAGAAGAATGCATCCATAAAGCAGGTATTGAAGAATGGCGACCAGGTTTCTGTAATTACCATGAAAAACCAAAAGCCCAAAATCGACTGGCTCAATTATGTTGTAACCTCAAAAGCCAAAAACAGGATAAGGCAGAGCCTCAGGGAGGAAAAGCAAAAAGATGCGGAAATGGGAAGGGAGTTACTGGGCAGGCGTATGAAGAACTGGAAAATAGAGTTGACCGATAAGCTTATAAATAAGCTGATGAAATATTACAAGGCGAAAACTTCACTTGATTTTTATTATCTGATAGGATCAGGGAGAATTGACCCGGCCGATATTAAAGAGTTCATAACAAGCAGGGAAGCCGAAGAAAAAGATTTAGTCGCAGAGAGCCAGCCTGCTGAACAATCTGAAGAAAAGTCACACAAATACAAGTCAACCGATGATGTTCTTGTAATTGACGATGCTATTGCCAATGTAGACTATAAGCTGGCTAAATGCTGCAATCCGGTTTACGGGGATGATATTTTCGGTTTTGTGAGCGTTTCGGACGGGATTAAGATACACCGTGCCGGTTGTCCCAATGCATCACAATTATATTCAAGATACCAATACAGGATAATTTCGTCGCGGTGGACAGGAAAGGCTGGCAGTGCATCGTTCCAGGTGACTCTCAGGATAACGGGTGTAGATGAGGTGGGTGTTGTAAACAGGATTTCGGATGTAATATCCGGAGATATGAAGATCAATATGCGCACAATCAACATAAATTCCCATGAGGGAATGTTTGAGGGTGTCATAAAAGTTCTGGTGCCTGACAAGGCACGGCTGGATATGCTTATGGCAAAGCTTTCAAAGTTGAGAGGCGTGCTCAAGGTTAACCGTTATGACAAGGAAGCGGCTGGCTGAAAAAGTTCGTGAGAACTCCCCGGCGGGTCATACAATAAATTACGGCTCCTTTCGTTATAAGTTGTGAAAACATACGTACATTTTAAATCATCCGGTATGAGAAAAAAAATTACAGCTGCGTTTGTTGCCTTACTAATAGCTTCGGCTCCCGTTTTGGGTCAGGGCAGCATTTTAGGCCAGGGAGGACTCCTGGGACAAAGTCCCCTCCAGTCGGGTTCTCTTTTCACCAACAGCGACAACATTGATACAAGACTTGAAATCGGAACCGGTGTTACAAGTTTCGCAAGGGGCAACTCGATGGTGAACAGCTATATCTCACCTTCGGTCAGCTATAATTTTGACTCCGGCCTTTCACTTACCGTGGGGGGAACCTTCTCAACCGGAAATCAGGCGCCCCGTTCTGTTGTTCTCAGGGACGGATCCGGGGGTATGAGCCAATCCGGCAGTCATTCCGTTTTTGCAGCCGGCAAATACAATGTGAACGAAAACCTTACAATATCAGGACTTATTTTTCATGAAGAAGGCAACATGCAGGTGAGAAACCAGCCGCTTAACCCAGCGCTGAACTACTCCAGGCAGGGTGCATCAATGAAGCTGGATTACAGCATAAATGACAGGCTTCATTTTGGCGCCGGGGTAACGGTTACTGAGGGCACTTCTCCGTATCATTCGCCCTTCGGGGGCAGGCAAAATGTTTTCGGGAGCAGGTCACACAGGATGTTTCCTTAAATTTTATCCGGGAGGGATATACCCGGGAGTGATATCAAAAGACAGGGCCGGAAATTTTTTCCGGCTTTTTTATTTGCAATGCTTTTCATGTAGCTCTATGGCTTTTTCATAACCCAGTTCAACAGCTTTTTGGAGGTCTTCGCACGCTCCCACGAAATACTTTATTTGTACATGTGCCAATCCTCTGCCGTAATAGGCCACCTCATTTTCGGGATCAAGCTCTATGGCTTCCGTGTAATCATCAATGGCGTTATGATACTCCCCGAGACTATACCAGGAAGCTGCACGGTTAAGGTAAGCGGGCAAAAATTCGGGGTCGGTCTCAATGGCCTTGTCAAAATCTTCTATGGCCCCCTTGTGATCATCCAGTCTTGATTTTACCATTCCCCGGTTGTTATATGCCAAAGCCAGCTCCGGGTTTATCTCAATTGCAAGAGTGTATGCCTCAATGGCTCCGCTGTAATCTTCCATTTCAAAGCGGGAATTGCCAACTTCAAGCAATATCCGGTCATTTTGAGCGCTTGCGACCGAAGCAAAAGTAATACAGAACAAGCTCAAGCATAATATCCTAATAATCATCTCGATTGGAATTCAGGTTGAAGTAGCTAAACGTGTAAATTTAAAAAATTTTTACAAAACCGTTTATTCTTTAAGCCAAATAAAGCTTGGCTGCAAAGTTAATCTTAAATGATCATTAATTTTTTTTAAATATGCTGATTAAAAAAATTCTTATTATTATTGAGGTTTATTTGAAAAATCTGATCTTTACTATGTCTTACCAGAACAATCTTTAATTATATGGGAAGGATCCAATTGCACTGGCAAATTCTTATAGCTCTTGTTTTGGCCGTTTTTTACGGTATTTTTCTTGAAGATTATGTTGGATATGTAAGCTGGATGGGGGATGTTTTTCTCAGAGCCCTCAGGATGATAATAATTCCACTTGTATTCTGCTCCATTGTTACTGGTATAGCAAATATCGGCAATGCCAAAAACATCGGGAAGCTTGGACTGAAAACCATGGGTTATTACCTGGGCACCAGCACGGTTGCCATATTAACCGGACTGGTACTTGTTAACATATTCAGGCCCGGTGTTGGTATCGATATGGAACTGCAAAAAGATGTGGACCTGGATGTAGGTGAACACACTTTCAGGGAAACACTTTTGCAGATAGTGCCTGAAAATATTTTTGAATCCTTTACCAACAATACGGAATTGCTTTCGGTTATCTTTTTTGCTTTGCTTTTCGGCTTTTTCATTACAAAAACCTCACAGAAGCATCGTACGATTCTGACCGATTTTTTCAAGGCCGTACTTGAGGTGATAATGAAGCTTACACTCTTTGTGATAAGATTCACCCCGCTTGGCATATTCGGACTGATAGCCCACAGGGTTGCTTTGCAGGACAATTTACATGAAATGGTAAGCAGTCTTGGTATGTACATGGTTGTTGTGGTTGGCGGCATTTTGATTCATGCCTTTATTACTTTGCCTCTTATTGTGAAACTTATAAGCAAATCAAGTCCTTACAGACATTTCATGCTTTCACGCACCCCGCTGATCACTGCCTTTACAACCTCCTCCTCCAATGCGACACTGCCTCTTACGATGGAATCGGTAAGGAATAACTCGGGGGTCTCAAACAAGGTAAGCAGTTTTACCCTGCCTCTGGGGGCGACTATCAATATGGACGGGGCAGCACTTTACGAATGTGTTGCAGTCTTGTTCATTGCCCAGGCATACGGTGTTGATCTTACCGTGGCGGAACAGGTGATAGTCGTACTCACATCGCTGCTTGCTTCCGTAGGTTCGGCAGGAATTCCCATGGCTGGACTGGTGATGATAACAATTGTGCTCTCTGCGGTGGGGTTGCCTCTTGAGGGGGTGGGGCTCGTTTTGGCCGTTGACAGGATTGTTGATATGTTCCGCACAGGAACCAATGTATGGAGCGATATCTGCTGTTCGGTTATAATCGGCAAATCCGAAGGAGAAACACTTAATGCATAATATAAGAATTTTTATACAAAAAAAGAGAGTCTGGAAATTGAAAAGCCGAATAACTTAAATTAAGGAAGTATAACATATTATTAAACAATTTTTTAATTATACTTAATACAGATGAAAAACTTCAGGATAACAAAAAAATTGAAATTATCAATTACCGGTTTCATTTTAATTTTTACGGTTTTTTGCTGCGGCAAAGCGGTTATTGCACAGCAGATACCCACTCCTGAGTCCTATTTTGGCTACACACCCGGTGAGGACAGGCAACTGTTCAACTACTGGAGCCTTATGGAGTATTTGGAGGAGGTAGAAGAGAAGTCGCCTATGATGCATATGGAAAAGGCGGGCGAGTCAGAATTCGGCCAGCCCATATACGTGGCATTTGTATCTTCTCAGGAGAATATAAGCCGGCTGCAGGAGCTAAAGGAGATAAACCGCCGGCTGGCTACCGAGGGTGAGCTATCGCAGGCTGAAAGGGATGACCTTGTGGAGAAGGGAAGGGTCTTTTTCCTTTTCACCCTTTCGATGCATTCAACCGAGGTCGGACCCTCCCAGGCGGCTCCACTTATAACCTATGAGCTGATAACATCAGAAGACCCGGAAGTTGAAGAAATGCTCGACGACGCGGTCTACATGTTCGTTCCCTGTCACAATCCCGACGGTATGGATATGATAGTTGACAATTACCACAGTTACAAAGACACACAATACGAGGGTGCCTCTATGCCCGGGGTTTACCATAAGTATGTGGGCCACAATATTAACCGTGATTTTGTAACCCTTACCCAAAGCGAAAATCAGGCGGTCGCACGCATTTACAGCACCGAATGGTATCCGCAGGTTATGGTTGAAAAGCACCAGATGGGCTCGACCGGTCCGCGTTACTTTATTTCCCCTCCCCATGACCCGATAGCGGAAAATGTCCAGCCCGGCATATGGAACTGGATGAGGGTTTTCGGCTCCAGGGCACTGACCGATATGACCGAGGCCGGACTGAAAGGTATTTCGGTTAATTATCACTTCGACAGTTACTGGCCGGGTGCTACTTACACCGGTTTGTGGAAAGGCGTGGTCAGTATGTTATCCGAGGCCGCCAGTGTGAACGGTGCTACACCCATTTATATTGAACCCGGTGAGCTGTCGGTTTCCGGTAAAGGTCTCTCGGAATACGATATAAGCATTAACATGCCCGACCCCTGGCCGGGCGGATGGTGGCATCTGTCTGACATAGTTGAATATGAAGTGGAGAACACAATGTCATATTTGCGCACCGCTGCCAAACACAGGGAGGAGATCCTCCGGCACCGCAACGAGCACACCAGAAGGGAGATAGAAAGAGGCCGTGAAAAGGCTCCCCATTATTTTATAATGCCCATTGAACAGCACGATCAGAGTGAGATGGTAAAACTGGTCAATCTTCTCGACAGGCACGGGGTAGAAGTTCAGCGTCTTACAAAAGAGGTGCACATTGACAACAGACGTTTTTCAGCCGGAGATATAGTTGTTTCGCTTGCCCAGCCCTACCGTGCCTTCATAAAGGAGGTTATGGAAGCCCAGGATTTTCCCGTCCGCCATTTCACAAAAGACGGCGAAATGATAATGCCCTATGACATCACCTCCTGGTCGCTCCCACTGCATAACGGAGTAGAAGCTGTAGAGGTAAATGAGCTCCATGCCATAACCTCCGATATGTTAAGGGTAGTGGATATGCCTTATTCCCTTCGCCAGGAGCCCCCGAATGATTACCGTGCCGTTCTTTTCCCCGCAACCAATAATGAAAGCTACAAGGCTGCCTTCATGGCCTCCAGGCTCGGCCTGGATGTAAAAAGGCTAAATTCACAGTTTCATATTGAGGGTGAAACATATGGAAAGGGAGGCTTCTATATCGAGCAGCAAAAAGGGCTTAATCAAATAATTGACGAACTTAAGGTTTCGCCTGTATTTATAAGGGAGACAGTCAACCCTCCGGCATCGGATCTTGAAATTCCGCGCATAGCACTTGTTGAAAGCTGGTTCCATGATATGGATGCAGGGTGGACAAGGTATGTGTTTGACACCTATGATATACCCTATGAAGTTCTGCGTCCGGCTGAACTGAAGGAGGCCGACCTTGAAGAGGGTTTTGATGTTGTAATATTTCCCGACCAGCGCACTTCGGCTCTTACAGGCACGAGGATCAGCCGCTATCCCCCTCCCTATAACGAGGGAATGGAAAGTGAGGGGAAGGAGAATGTCATCTCCTTTATTAATAACGGGGGCGTTGTTTTGTCCTGGTGCCGTTCCACCGATTTATTCCTCGGGGAGCTCTCATTTGAAAGAGACGGGGAAACCGAGTATTTCGATTTCCCCGTAAGGGATGTAGCCGGCAACCTCTCCAACCAGGGATTTAGCATAACCGGCTCGCTTCTTAAGGTTGATTTGAAAAAGGATCATCCTGTGACTTACGGGATGCCTGAGCAGACAGGTGTGTTCCATCGCGGTAACACCATATTTGCCACCTCTTTGCCCTACTTTGACATTGACAGAAGGGTTGTGGCATCATTCCCGGAAGAAGGGATACTAATGAGCGGATTTGCCGAAAACGAAGACCTTCTTTCAAAGCAGGCCGCACTTGTTTGGCTGGAAAAAAACAAAGGCCAGCTGCTGCTCTACAGTTTCAGTCCACTGTTCAGAGCCTCCACGGGAGCAACCTACAAGCTGCTTTTTAACGGACTGCTTTTGGGACAGGAAACGGATTAAGACGAAAAGGAACTATTTGCTTATTAAAAAGATAAGCCAGGCTTTCCGCTAAGGAACGATTTGCTTATCAAAAGATAAGCTAAGCTCTCCCCCTGATAATTTATCCATTTTGAGCCCACATATCAGGGGGAGGGCTTATTTTCTGATGGGAGGGCTTATTCTTTGATAATTGTCTTCCACCCCTCATGGGCCTCATGGGGAAAAGAAGGAGGTCTGTTTTAGAAGTCTCAGCCTTAATTGTCCGGACCAATCATTTGCAGATCTCCTGTATAAGACTGTCGGCCTGTAAAATACCCAGCTCAAGGGCAGAATTGAAATCCTTACATGCCTCTTCTGTAAAACCATGCTCCATGTGTGCAACCCCCCGGTAAAAATGTGCCCTTCCAAAACCGGGCTCCAGCTCAATGGCCCTTGTAAGGTCATTTATTGCACTGTAATGATCTTCAATCCTGAGCATTACTATACCCCTGTTGTAGAAGGCCTTACTGTTTTCCGGATTGATCTCTATCGCTGCCGTTGCATCTTCCAGAGCCTCCATATACTCTGTTTTCATAATCCATGCAGTTGCCCTGGCATTGTATGCATCATAGAAATCGGGTTTCAGCTCAATGGCTTTTGTGAAATCTGATATTGCAGCATCCAGATCATCCAGTCCGTTAACATAGAGACTTCCCCTGTGAAAAAAATACTGAGGGCTTTCCGGTCTCATTTCTATTGCCTTGTTGTAGAGATCCTTTGCCTTTTCAAGCTCATCAAGCCTGCGGTAAGCTCTTGCCATTGCATAGTAAGCATCGGCAGCCTCCGGCTCCGCTTCCAGGTAGACCTCCAGATCTTCAACCGCAGCACGGTAATTTCCCATATCAAAATTGGCAAATCCCCGGTTAAAATACGCCATAGGAAAATCGGGGTCAATTTCAAGGGCCTCATTGTAATCTTCAACAGCCCCTTCCAAATCCCCGGTTTCCGACTTTGCAAGTCCCCTGTTATTGTAAACCTCAGCCGAATCTCCCCCCATTTCAATCACCTTGTTATAGTCTTCAACAGCCCCTTCCATATCCCCTGTTTTATACCTGGCGTAACCACGGTTGTACCAGGCGTCCTCGTTATCGGGGTCATGGTTTATTGCTTCGGAGTAATTGTCAATTGCCTCCTTGTTATTACCAAGTCCGTAATTGACAACGCCAAGAAGAAAATGCGCCTCCCCGAGGGAAGGGTTCATTTCAACAGCCTTTTCAAGATCTTCGGCAGCCTTCCCGTGCTCACCCAGCTCATTGTAAGAAACCGCCCTGTTATAGAGTATATCGCCGGTTTCCTCCTCACTAAGCTCCATTGCCATTGTGTAGTCATCTATGGCATCCCTGTGATTTTCCAGCACCGAGTTTGCATTGCCCCTGTAGTAGTAATACTCTCCGTTTTCCGGATCAAGATGAACAGCCTCATCCAGATCGCGAAGGGCTCCCTGGTAATTGCCGATCTCCATCATCGTATACCCTCGGTTGAAGTAAGCTTCAGCGTAGTCATCTTTCAGTTGCAGCGCCTCGTAAAAATCCTGAAGCGCTTCTTTGTGCTCTCTCAGACGTAGTTTTGCAAATCCGCGCATATTGTAAGCTTCCGCAAAATCGCCGTCCAGCTCAATTGCTTTGGTGAACTGCTCAATCGCGCCCCGGAACTCTTCTTTTTCAATCAATTCAGCTCCCTCTTTAAAATACTCTTCCGCTGTCTGCCCCTTAGTGTTTAAGGGTATAAAAAGCAGCATGAAGACCGGGAGGATTCTGAGAAGGACTATACGGAGGGTGAAAATTTTGTTTACATTGATCACACTTAAGAGCTTCATAGAAAAAGGGTTAGGTTAAAAAATTTTTAAATTGCACAAACTGAAATCTTCAGTATCACCCGGTCGGTCAGGGTGCCTTTTTTGCTCACATTTTCAGACATATGTGCTCAGATGCACACATATTTAAAACGCTCTTTTGGGGCGGTAAGGTATACACTTAACCAATTCAGTTTATTCAAAATAATTATTTGCCCCGATATGGTTGAAATTTTTGAATCAACCGTTTTTTTAAGGTGGCTGCATTGATAATAAAAAATCCGGCCACGTTTTTTTTGACGGCCTCAATGTTAACAAAAAAAACCTGCCGGGCTTTTCCGCATTATTTTCTGTAAAAAAAGTGATAATATTGCATTAAACGATATTTTAAAATGGACTCCAAGCCCAATAAACTGAAGCTCAATTACAAGTTCTGGATAGAGACTGACACGGAACTTAGCGTGCTTGGTGAAGGCAAGTGGAAGCTTCTCAAGGCTATACAGGAGACCGGCTCGCTCAAGGAAGCCGTGGAAAAGATGGGGTACACATACCGCAAAACCTGGGAAAGCCTGAAAAATATCGAAGAAAAGCTGGGTATAAAGCTGATAGAAAAAACAAGGGGAGGGGAGAAGGGAGGCTATACCGTGCTCACTGCCAAAGGGGAAAAAATAGTTGAATTTTTCGACAAGCTGTACTCCGAAGCTGAACCCCATTTAAACTCCCGCTTCGAAAAGCTGATCAAAGAGCTCAATGAGATAATCGAATAATGGAGGGATCAATTGCCCTTACAGAATTTTAAATTATTAATCAATTAATTTTAAGTATATGCAAAGATCAATATTCATTTTTATACTGCAGTTATTTATTATACTGCCGGCACTTGCACAGGGTGAAAAAGTGCCGTTGAGCCACGACGACTATGACGGCTGGAAAAGTGCAGTCCGCCAGCAGTTCTCCCCCGACGAAAGATGGCTCTCATACGAGATTAACCCGCAGCGCGGAGACGGATGGTTTTATTTGAAAGACCTTCGCAACAATACTCTTGACTCCATACCAAGGGGGACAAGAGCATCCTTTTCACCGGGGGGTGATTATGTAGCCTTCATTATCAGTCCGCAAACCGACAAGGTGAGACAGGCAAGGGTTGAAGGTAAAAGCCGCGATGAGATGCCGCGGGATTCACTTGGTATTGTGATGCTTTCAGATATGTCTGACATCAGGGTAGAAGGGGTGAGATCGTTTTCAACCGCCCGTGAGGAATCCGACTGGATGGTGTACCACAAGGAAAGGGATCGCTCAGGAGAAAAGGAGGGCAACCGTTCGCAGGGAACCACCCTTGTTGTGTTCAACCCTTTAACAAATGAAGAGCACGAATTTTCCAATGTGGTTGAATACGACTTTTCTGAAAACGGCAAGTATGCAGGCTTTATCCAAAAAGAGAACAACGGTGAAGAGAGCCGTTCCGTCGTTAAAGTTTTCAACACACAAACCCAGAGCGCCATTACACTGCTTGATGAAGAAGGAAAAGCGCAAAATATAACACTTTGCAGTGAGAGTGATCAGGCCGCATTTATTTTTGCCGGAGACAGCGGGGAAGAGCCGCCGGTATATGATCTTTACCGTTGGGAAGAGGATATGGAAAACGCATATTTGGCAGTTGATGCTTCTTGTGAAGGAATGCCCTCCGGCTGGAGCGTAAGCGAGCATACCTCTATATGGTTCGGTAAAAACGGCTCCCGCATGTTTTTCGGGACCGCTCCCGCTCCCGGGCCGGAGCCCGAGGATACCCTGTTAAGCGATGAAAAGTACAGGGTTGACATATGGCATTATGAGGATCCCCTCATTCAACCTCAGCAACTGGTTGAGGCCGACCGCGAAAAAAGGCGCACCTACACGGCCGTTTATCATGCTGACAGGGGAGAAATGGTTCAGCTGGCAGACAAGGAGATGCCAGAGATTTCAATCACCGGCGAAAGTGATATCCAGACGGGCAGATCGGTTTTGCCCTACAGGATACAAAACTCCTTTGAGTCCGGCGAGTTTGCCGATATATACCTTGTTGACCTCAATACAGGCGAGCGCACCATGGAGCTTGAAAAGCACCGCGGATCGGTTCACCGTTCAACACTGGGAAATGCAAGGCTTTCCGAGGAAGGCGACTACCTTATCTGGTTCAGTCAGGCCGACAGCAACTGGCATGCCATGTCGGTCGACAACCGCACCAGGCGGAATATAACCGAAGAGATACCATACCCCCTCTATGATGAGGACCATGACACACCCTCCCTTCCCGGCCCCTACGGCATTGGACCCTGGGTTGAAGGCGACCGTTACGTGCTCGTATATGACCGCTACGATATATGGAAGGTCGACCCCAGCGGCGACGACAGTCCGGTCTCCCTGACCAACGGCTACGGCAGGGAAAACGGTATCCGTTTGCGTTATGTTGACCCTTCCGGTGAGAACACCTCTTTAGGCTCCAGGGAAGAGATAATGCTTTCTGCTTTCAATGAGAACAACAAGCAAAGCGGTTTTTACAACATAAGAGTTCATCGCCCGGGCAACCCCTCTCAGGTGGTAATGGACGATGTCAGGTATTTCACACCGCAGTTATCTCAAAACGGCAACCTTATGGTATGGCAGAGGAGCACGTTTAGCGAATACCCCGATCTATGGGTTAGTGAACCTGACTTCGCAGACAAGCGCAAGGTCTCCAATGCCAATCCGCAGCAGGAGAAATTCAGGTGGGGCGATGCCAGGCTGGTCGAGTGGGTCTCCTTCAGCAACGATACACTTCAGGGCATATTCTACACACCCGGGGATCTTGATCCCAACAAAGAGTACCCCCTTATAGTCTATTTCTATGAGCGTATGTCGCACAACCTTCACAGGTATTACACCCCTTCGCCCGGGGGCAGTCCCAGCATAAACGTAAGCTACTACGTGAGCAACGGATACATTGTTTTCGTGCCCGACATTAACCCTTACATTATTGGTTATCCCGGAAAGACCGCCTACAATTCAATAGTGAGCGGCACCAAGGCAATGCTCAACAAGTTTGACTTCATTGACAGGGATAATCTCGGTCTTTCAGGTCAAAGCTGGGGAGGTTATCAGATCTCTCATCTTATAACAGAAACCGACATGTTCAGTGCCGCTGCAGCCGGAGCACCCGTAAGCAACATGTTCAGCGCCTACGGCGGGATCCGCTGGAGCACCGGTTTGAGCAGGATTTACCAGTACGAGGAGACACAGAGTCGCATAGGAGGGACCATATGGGAAAAACCGCTCCGGTACCTGGAAAATTCACCCATATTCTTTGCAGACAAAATTGACACACCACTGTTCATGATGCACAATGACGATGACGGGGCTGTACCCTGGTATCAGGGTATAGAGTTTTATATGGCATTGCGCCGCCTTGGAAAGCCGGTCTGGATGCTTAACTACAACGACGAGGCACACGGGGTAAGAAGGCGTCCAAACAGGATGGACCTGACAATCAGGTTGCAGCAATTCTTTGACCATTACCTGAAAGGAGAGCCCGCGCCTGTTTGGATGAAAGAAGGAATTCCTGCGATCCAGAAGGGAAAGATCGACGGGTATGAGCCGGCTGAATGATCTGCTGCCTGATAAAAGTACATGAGTGATTGCTAAATTTTGAGCTTTACTGCGAAAAAATGTACATTGTCATTTACTGCTTAAAAAACTGCATTGACTGATTTCAGGTTTGTTACCTGATTAATATCATTTCAATAACAATTTAAGCCGGATGTTATATTCCGGCTTTTTTTATAATTTCGCGGTTATTTAAATCAAAACACAAGCATTAATATGTACTTAAATATAATAAGAAAGGCAGCTTTACTATGCCTTACGGTTGCATTTTCTTTAAATCTTACCGCACAAGACAATAGCAGTTTCTCTTCAAATTTTTACGGCTATGTCGGCTTTGACGCCTTTTACGATACAAGGCAGGTTACAACAGCCAGACAGGGTCTGGTCATCCTTTACCCCTTAAATGAAGATCTTGATCCTGAAGGAGTTGACAGAAACGAAGGTTCGGAGTTTAATTTTACTGTTGTATCCACAAGGCTGGGGGCAGAAATTGAGGGGCCGGATATTCTGGGAGCTGCTTCTTCGGCAAATGTGGAAATAGATTTCCTGGGGACAGGCAAGCCTTATTTCAATTTGATAAGATTAAGGCAGGCAAATGTTACTTTGGACTGGAACAGGTTCTCCGTGCTTGCAGGTCAAAACTGGCATCCCATGTTTGTAACCGAATGCCTGCCCGGTGTTGTAGCACATGCCGGCGGGATTCCTTATCATGCACTTAACAGGGCGCCACAGGTGAAGCTGAGATACAAAACAGGGCCGTTAAATTTGAGTCTGACAATTCTGGCACACAGTGATTTTTCCTCTCTGGGTCCCGACGGGTCGACCAATGATTATCTGCGGAAAAGCGGCTCTCCTGAAGCCATTTTGCAGGCCATTTACGAGAGCGGCAACGTTTTGGTTGGGGGAACAGCCGGTTACCACACCCTCAGACCCGGATCAGAAACCCCTGCAGGGTTCAGTACAAGTGAAGAGATTGGCGGTTTTGTGGGAAATATTTTCACAACACTGACCTTTGATGAAGCAACCCTCAAGATGATGGCCAATTACGGGCAGAACAACAGCCACCTTGTAATGCAGGGCGGCTACGGTGAAACCGGACCGGTTAACCCCGCAAGGCTGGAATATGGCTATACCGGCATTCACGCCTTTTCATTGTGGAGTGATGCCGAGATTCACCCCGGTGCTCTGACAGGCCTCTTTTCTGAAGAAGATGCTCTGAGATTGGGAATTTTCGGCGGCTATTCCCGCAACCTCGGCTCCGATGAAGAGATTACCGGGGACGTATGGGCAAGGGGCAGTGACATATCACATATGTACAGGATATCACCGCGTGCCGTTTATTCCCACGGGCAGGCAAGCCTAGGCTTCGAACTCATATACGATATCGCCGCCTACGGCAATCCCGACAACAGGTTCGAATTTGAAGAAACAAATGAAGTATCAAATTTGAGAACCCTTTTATCGCTCAGGTATAATTTCTGAAAACTTAAAAAGAACTTTAAAAACTCACAGCAATCTATCGGCCCATCGGGTATCCGGCAGCAGTGTTCAGGTTGTAATCGGTAAATAACAATGTACATTTTTTCGCAATTAGCAATGCACAAAATTTAGCAACTACTCATTACAAATTTAAGCAACTAGCAATGTACAGCTTTTATTAAACATTCCGGTTCATTGTAAGCAGTAATAACTATTTATAGCCTGAATGAACCGGAATGTTAAATATTGAAGATGCATTAACTTGTTATCTCTTTGTTGGGTTTTTGTTTAATAATCTTTAAAGCCAACCAAAAAAGAAATACAGATATTAAACCGGAGCCAACTGCTGAAGCTATCAATTCCCAGGTAAAAACCCTTTGAAATATAATTATTTGCACAATTATAAATACCGGGATAAACAGAATCAAGAATAATAATAACAGTTTTCTCATAACTCAATTAATAATTATAATAGTGATCCATAATTTGATATACTGCATCATATGATGATGCTCCAATGCCTCCTGTTACAAAGCCAGCCTGAGCACCTGATATTGCCCCAATACCTCCAAGCTCCACCAATTGCACCTACAATTGCGCCGCTAATAGCACCAGCAGTATCATTTTTCCCAATACTATTCCAGTCAAACCATTTTTCATCATCAACTTTCTCCTCCTTCAGGTTTTCACAAACAAGCGAATTTATCCACTTACCTAAGTTTTGGTTCCAGTAGCTAACAGATTCAATTGCAGTTGTAGCAGCTGCGTAAAATCCATTTAGATTTTGCCGGTTTCCCTTAGCACAGCAGCACTTAACAATATCAATGATAAAAAGAACCAACTAAGATTTGGTATTTTTAATTGCTTTTTATTGTAAAGATATAACTGTGCGGTAACATGAACTATAAAATTTACCCATGCAATTTTTATTAAAGTATCTACTTGACTGACAATAATGTATACAATCAGGGCTGCAGATAACAATGAAGCAATAGCTTTAAAGATATTATAAAAATTCATTTTAAGTTTTAAATTGTTATGTTTGTTTGAGTTAATATTCTTCTTCTTCTTGGCTTTCATCTTCATTAAAATAAAAAATACATTTTGAACTAATAAATTCCATAAAACATATTATGGTTATTCCATCTTCATGTCCATGAAAATCATATTCAGCCTTTATGTAAGCAAAGCCAAAGGCTGATGCCCACCCAATAATAGGAAATGCAATGTTGCCAGAAAGTGTACTAAAAAATGTACATTGTTAGTTGCTAAAATTTGTACATGAGTAGTTGCTAAATTTTGTGCATTGCTAATTGCGAAAAAATGTACATTGTTATTTACCGATTACATTTGGTTTTTTGTCTTATAATAGCAAGGAAAAGACCTGTGCTTCCAACTAAAATAAGAAGCACTACAAGAGTTATTAGTGGTTCCCTAAAAAGAAGCAATAAGAAAATTCCAATAATTAAAACGGTTTGCATGGCAATTTTTAATAGTGGCGTCATTACCTGTTCTGCCAAATGCTGGGCTTCCTGGGTTACATTCCTGAGCAATTCTGAGGTATTTCTTTTTAAAAGGAACTCATAAGGGGCATACATGTAATTTTTAAACAAGTTGCTGCCAATATTTTGAAACCTTTTCCAAATGAAACGTGCCTGGGTGTATTTATAAAATATTATGTAGGCATTTTTTACTATGAAAACTCCTATCAGAGATATTGCTCCGTATACTAATAAGTCTCCGCTGTCTTTTATACCTAATGTTTCCCAAACAGGTGCCATCCAATCTATTTCAAGAATTCTGTCGGGTGTTGCTACAATTGAGACAAAAACAGGGATCATACCTACCCCGATTACTTCAAGTAATGCTCCAATCAGCATCATTATAAAAAGGAGGAAAAGTTTGAATTTATCGCCTGCAGGAAGAAGGGTAAGCAGTTTTTTAAATGAGGAGTACATATTTTGGTTGATTATTTACAAAGCTAAAAATCCAACTATTCAATTATTCTTGTGCAAAAAGTTCATAAGGTGGATTTTTTAATATGTTAACTTTTCCTGTTACTTTAAGCCCAAATCGGTCTGCACCTGTTACCAGTACTTTCATATTTTAATTTATTTGGGTAGTTTTTTTAATGGTTTTCCCACAGCTTCGCCCTGTCAGTCCCACGCTTTGGGGTGGGGCTGGTTAGTTTTGGTGCCCTGGGGGCGCCGCGTTGTGCCTGGCGCTTTCAGGGTTTTGGTTTCACATAATGGGAGGGAGGGGGCAGGTTGGCGGCGGATTGTTGTGCTGCTGCCTATTGCCTGACTGGAAGGTTGTTTGCCTTCCACCCTGTTATCCCATCTTTTATATATATTATTTCTCCTGTGTAAAATTCCAACAGGGTATTTACAATCTTTGTAGTGCGCCTGATCGTTGTGCAGTAAACCGCTATAACCGGTTCGCCTGCATGTTCTTCAAGCAACTGCTGCAGGTTTTCGTCGTCTGCGTCTATATTAATCGCATTTTCTATATGGCCTTCTGAAAACATCTTATCGGTTCGCCCGTCAATAAGGAGAAGCCTGCCGTTCTGAACGGCCTCAAAGTGCTGCTCATAAAATTCCAGTGAACTCAATGCTGTCACTTCCCCGGAGCGGGTGCTGCAGCTTAATATTAACATTATTGTGGATGTCAATACTATTTTGCGAATAATACTCTCCATTCCCTCGATCCCGGATTAGTTTTTTCTCTTTTACGGAGGGTTAAAGTAAAAGTTTAGGAAAAACAGAGGTAAAATTTAGATTTTTTTTAACTGAAGGGAAAGTGTTTTTTATTCACAGACTTATGGTGATTTCAATGGCCTTCCGATTGAACAAAATCAATTTAAAATCATTATACCTATAGTATTGTTTGTTTATGTTTGGTAGTTAACTGTATAATACTTCGTGATGTACGGTTTTGATGATGAAATGAACCTGTAATACCTGGTATTGCGGGCACTTAGGTTTTAGAATAAATAAATATCTGACGTTATGGATAGTAAACTGATATCGGGATTGCACCATGTTACGGCTCTTTCTTCGGATGCCCAGGAGAATCTCAACTTTTATGCCGGTGTCCTGGGGCTCAGGATGGTAAAGAAAACTGTGAATTTTGACGACCCGTATGTTTATCACCTGTATTACGGGGATTATGCGGGGTCACCCGGCTCACTTATGACATTCTTTCCCTACAATGGCATGGTACAGGGTGTGAAGGGGAGGGGGCAGCTGACTGTTACCTCTTTTTCCGTTCCTGCAGGGTCGCTGGATTACTGGATGAATAGGCTCGACAAATTCCATGTTGAGCACAGCAGGCCTGCGGGCCGTTTTGAGAGTGATGAGTTCATCTATTTTGAAGATCACGACGGCCTGGGCATTGAGCTTATTGAAAGCGCTGATGATGAAAGGGAGGGGTTCACTAATGGACATATACCGCCGGAATTTGCCATAAAAGGGTTTTATGGTGTCACCCTCGCTGCCGGTAACCATGAAAAAACCGGACTGCTGCTGACAGAAATAATGAACCACAAACCTGTTAATGAAAAGAACGGGAGGATACGCTTTTCTCCTACAGGTAAAGCGGGTGCTCTGGTTGACCTTGTGAGGACAAATAACGGGTCGTTTGGGCGCAGCGGAAGCGGCACGGTGCATCATGTGGCCTATGCCACAAAAAACGAGGAGTCGCAGCTTGAGATAAGGGAAAAGCTTCTTTCGGCGGGACTGAATGTGACACCGGTTATAGACAGGCAGTATTTCAAGTCGATCTATTTCCGGGAACCGGGTGGTGTACTGTTCGAGGTGGCAACACTGCTGCCGGGAATGGCCATTGACGAGAAGCCGGAAAACCTTGGAGGTGAACTGAAGCTTCCTTCATGGGAGGAGGTTAACAGGCGAGATATAGAAAAGAACCTGGGGAAGATCAGCCTTGATATTGAGAAGTTCAGGGAGTGATAGGCTTGCAGGTGTATATGAATGTTGAATAGCTAAAAGTGAAATGTTATGCACAATGTGAATATTGTAGAAAAGGGTACAAGCCTTGAAAATGCTTCAAGGGCAATGATCCTCCTTCACGGTAGGGGTGGTACGGCTGATGATATTATGAGTATTTCGGATTATTTCTCAGGGAAGTCATGGTTCTTTACTGCTCCCCAGGCTGAGGACTACGAGTGGTATCCGCATAGCTTCATGGCTCCCTCGCAAATGAATGAGCCGTGGCTGGATGATGCGGTGGGAGTGGTTAAAAATCTTATTGATGATATTGCTGAAAAAATACCGAGGGAAAAAATATTTATTCTTGGCTTTTCCCAGGGTGCCTGCTTGGTTGCCGAAACCGCGGCCCGTTATGCGGACAGGTATGGTGGTATATTTATACTTACCGGCGGACTGGCCGGGGAAGTGGTTGATCAGGGAAAATACAGCGGTGATTTTAAAGGTACAAAAGTCTATATCAGCAACAGCGATGCAGACCCGCATATCCCTTTATCCAGATCAGTTGAAACAAGGGATCTGCTTAAAGAGATGGGTGGGGATGTTTTACTGGATGTCTTTCCGGGGAAAGCTCATTCTGTTGACCTCCGGGAGCTGGATAATGCGCGAAAATTCATATTGGACTGTCAGTGAAGCGCCTGATGCGGGAAGTTTTTTCAAGGCTCCTTTTAATGCATTTTCTGGTGTTATTATTATCTTTAATGTTATTTACTTTTTGAATGGTGCGGGGATGGGTTACCGGATTGTAATTTATTCAATTGCTTTACTTTCTCTCATCAAATTGAGCGGCTGTAGTAATAAGGGTGTTGAAGGGGACTGCTTAAATATACTCCATTATCCTGCCGGAGATCTGCAGGAGGGATATTTCGGCTAGCTTGGTCTGATACTGGATCGAAAGGAGCCTCTCTTCAGCTTCGAGGAGGCTTTTCTGTACTTCCCTG
>PWHJ01000032.1 GCA_003554865.1 Bacteroidota bacterium
GCAAGTTAATAACCAAGAAATAACAAATATCCCCGCAGGCGACCTGACAGGACAGCACCTTTGGATTAGACAGCGACTTGAAACCGATGGTGAAGAAAGCCCGACGCTGGAGGAATTTACAGTTTCCTATAACGAGGTTGTGGACAGCCACCAAAAGTTTGGGGATATACTGGTGTTTACTACTGAGGCCCCTCCCCATACTACGGTGCAGGGAAACTTTACGGCTGACAGTTTTCTGGGGAAAGCCCTGCAAGAAGATTTTACTGCTGATAGCATATTAAAGAGTTCGCTCACAGAAACCTTTACGGCTGACAGCATTTTGTCGGAATCAGAAATAGCAACTATTCTGGCTGACTCGATATTAAAAGGGATTACCGAAAAGACTTTAAGCGCTGACGCTGTTTTTCTGGCAACGATTACTCAAGATATTACAGCAGATAGCAGGATTGTTTATAGAACAACCGTTGATTATGTAGCAGACTCTGTTCTTAAAAAGACTATTATAGAAGAATTTGAGGCATATTTCAGGACAGTCTATCGAACAACCGAGGATTTCACGGCAGACGCATACCTTTGGGGGCAGATATTTACTGCCGATGCCTTACTAGCTAAGAGGGTAGAGGAAGTCTTTACTGCTGACGCATGGTTCGCCTGGCCCCCAAAACCATTTACGGCCCGAGCATTATTAATAAGACATACACAGTTCCCCTTTACCGGGGACGCTATACTAGTGCTTGCTTTTACTGCGGATAGTTACCTTACGCCTGAAAAGGATATAGGCGAGATTATTAACCCCGAACCCTTCCCTATCGGAGACCATGACTTAAGCCGGGTTGACAGGGATTTGACGGGCTTTATATTTGTAGCCACGGGGCAGGGGCTTGAGGTAAACACAATGCCGGATGAGTATTTGGATGTTTATGTGGCTACGGGCCAACCGTTGGAGGTGAGAGTTAGTGGAGATTAGAATTGCCAAAGGGGATAGCAGGAAATTTCTAATGCGGATACACAACCTTTTTACAGGGGAAAGGCTTGACCTGGGGGGCATGAAGGTGTACTTTACTGCCAAGAAAAAGCTATCTGATGATGACTCGAAGATACTTATACAGCATGATAGTGATGGCCCGGGGATAACAATTACTGACGCTTTAAAGGGGGAGGGGATATTACAGCTTACACCTTCTGACACCGACCTGCACCCCGGGGACTATCATTTTGATATTCGGTGTGTTAACGGGGCAGGAACAGAGGTTGTTAGCAACTATCCTAATGCTGGCAGGCTGGTTATTTATGAAGTTGTAAGGCAATCCTTTACTTAATAGAGGGGGTGTGAATAGGTTATGGACTTAAAAAGGATGGCTGCCGAACAGGCAAGAAAGCACGGGATACCGGAGAATATATTTTTTGGTTTGATTAGAGCAGAAAGCAGTTGGAGGCCCGATGCTGTTAGTCATGCAGGGGCTATGGGCTTGACACAGGTAATGCCCGGAACCGCAAGGGGGATGGGCTATGACCCTAACGAGTTGGCACGAAACCCTGCTATACAGTTAGAAGCAGGGGCAAGATATTTGAGCCAGATGTATAACCAGTTTGGGAACTGGGAGCTTGCTCTGGCTGCTTATAATGCAGGGCCCGGGAACGTGCAAAAGTATGGTGGAATACCACCTTTTAAAGAAACACAGCAGTACGTTCCACGGGTATTACAGTTTGCACAGGAAGAAGGCGGGGGAAGTATACCTGATTTCACTCCGGCAAGGGAAAGATATACCCCTGGAACAGCAGTTCCGAGGTCGGTTACGCCTACCGTTGATTTGGCAAGCCTTGCTTCTCCAAGGGGAGTGCAGGACAGCCCCACTGCTGCTGGGAGTATTACTGATTTATTGGAAAGCCTTTCCCCCCGGATAAGAAGGGACGAGGACAGGGGCGGACTTCCAATGCCTACCGTTCCTTTGTCACAGCCCAGGCAGCCCCTTATACCTGACAGGAGCCAGGTGGGTGCCCCTGATACAGGGCTAAAGCCGGAGGGGAAAGATGCCCTTGACGCTATCAGCAGGGCGGCAGAAAGTCCTGACGCTACAAAACCGAAAAGACCGCTTTCTCCAAGGACGCAGGAGCAAAAGGATTTCGCCAAAGAAGAGCCTGAAAAGGTGAGAAGTAACTGGCAGGCATGGTTGGGGGGGCTTTTACGTGGCTCTCGATAAGATTAGATTTGATATAGACGATTTTTCTGGCGGCTTAAATGAAAGAGACGCCGATAGCAAAAAGCTGTTGTCCGAATGTGTTTATCCTACGGAGAATATAACCCTCTCAAGAAGAGGGGCTATCTCCAAGAGGCCGGGAACGGTGAAACATATTCCTGACCCGGTGGACGGCGACAACCCTATTACAGGTATGTATTTAGGGTATCTTCAAAAACAGGTCTTTTGGAGTATTTGGGGTAAGGATAGATACCAGACAGCCTCGCAGGTGGCAAGGGTTATATTCTCGCAGTGTGATGATGTGATACTGGCACGGGCTGACCCTGGGGGGGATTATGCTGACGCAGCAGCAGCCAACCTTTTAGCAGGAGCATTAAACTGCCCCATACTATTGGTTAGGCCTGATTCTTTCCCAAGCACCACCATGCAGACCATATATGAGTTAGGGGCAAGCAATATATACATCATGGGTAGAGAGGAAGCCATTTCCGATGAAATGAAGGAAGAGATTGAAGATGACCCGGAAGAATTTACTGTCCAAAGGATAGGCGGAGAAACCCGGATAGAAACTGCACAGCTAATTGCTGAAGAAGTTAACCAAAGGGCAAGCACTTCTAATGTTTGCTATATTGTGGGTTTTGAGGCTAAAGCTGACGCTATAATTGCCGGGCCAGCAGTAGCAGGAGGCTGTAATGGTTACAGACCGATATTCTATGTAAGGGATGAGCTTGGTTCGGGGAACATGGATACCATGAGTTCCCTTGGAATAACCGAAGCTGTTATAATCGGTGGAGAGGTAAGGGTTCCTGCTTCTATTGAGAGTGAGCTTAACTCTTTCCTTGGCTCCGAAAATGTAAGGCGAATAGCAGGAGACACAAGGTATCATACTGCCCTGGAATTTGCTGACTATCTGGTTAATGATTATGGCTTTGAAAACTTGGTGGTTGTAAACGGTGATGACGACCACTGTATTGATGGAGGCATTTCCGGGGTTCTGGCGG
This sequence comes from Bacteroidota bacterium, assembly GCA_003554865.1. Lineage (GTDB taxonomy): Bacteria > Bacteroidota > Bacteroidia > Bacteroidales > PUMT01 > PUMT01. Next base: position 3,200 of record PWHJ01000032.1, read on the forward strand.
CAAGGACTAAATCGGTTATTATATACGTTGGTAAAGACCATATATACTCTTATGTTGACGAGTGGATGGATGATTATATAGAAGAAGGCACCAAGGTATTTGTGATAGGTGGCCCCGTTGCTACCAATGCGGATGTTTGGGGACAGATAGAAGAAAAGACCATAGCCCCCCTACCGGAGCAGTATTTCCTTGCTGTCGCCGGCGACAAGCTGAGAAGGTGGCATGAAGGACAGTGGCATACCCTTAAATCAGGGCTAACTCCTGGGGCTGATATGGAGTTTGTGCCTCACAGGTATGTGCTTTATATGGTTAATGGGGTAGATGGGTATATGAAGTTAGGGGAGGACTTGCTGGAAAACGCTTTCCAGGTGAAAGACGTTAAGCCCTATTTCCCTACGGATGAGGAACTTGAAAGCCTCGGCTCCAATGTTATCCCTGAAAACCCGAAATTCTTAGCCCTTCACTATGATAGGGTTTGGATGGCACAGGCTGAAAGGGATAGGCTTAGGGTTTATATGTCGGATATAGGAAGTGCCGGGGATGCCCGGGAGACGCCTTTCAAGATGTTCAGACCCGATTATTTCCCTGCTAACAACTACTTTGACGTTCCCTGCCAGATGGGGGATAAGGTAACTGGCATGGTTATATATCAGGACAGGCCACATATATTCACCAGGCACAATGTTTGGACAGTTTACGGGACTACCCCTCCTGAATATCAGCTTGTGTTGGTTAGAGGGGCCTCTGGCGCCATTTCTCACAGAAGTATTAGGGAGGCTAAGGGTATGCTCCTTTACCACTCCCTGGACGGCCCTATGGCTTTTGATGGCACTAATGTATATGAGTTATACGAAAAAATACCTGATACTCTGAACAGGATAGACAGAAGCACGCAGGAAAGGGCAGCAGGGGTGGTTCATAACAACCGTTACTACCTTGCCCTGCCTGAAGATAAGCAAAACGATATGGTGTTGGAGTTTGACCTTTATACCGATTTGTTTAACCCTGAAGCTCAAAAGTCTTGGGTTCCACATAAAGGCTTTGTGCCTATGTGCTGGCTGGTAGATGACGATAATAACGCCCTATTCGGTGGGGATGACAGCTATGTTTACAGGTACGGAGAGGGCTGGACAGATGATGGGGAAGAATACAGGTCTATTTATACCACCAAGTCCATAGCAGGGGAAAATTCCTTGAGGTTCAGGCGGTTTAGGGTGAGGATAGAGTCGGTGGACAGCAATATCAGCTTCAGGTATCGAATTGATTATGGTAGGTGGTTTTCCAAGTTCCTTGATATGAGGAAAGACCCCTTCGGCACAAGCGCAATAGTAGCCCGTTCTATTGGGGCTAATATCATAGGGGATAGTGTTCAAATGCAGGTAGACCACAAAGACGATAAACCGTTTTATATCCAGGCTATACACCTGGAAGCCTATGTGAAAAGGTTGAGATAAATTATGGGTAGACTAAGATTTCCCGGTGGCAGGAGAAGCGTAACGGAGTTTGCCATCCATGAAATACAGAACTTAGAGAAGAACCAGGCTCACAAGGTAGATGCTAATTTCAAGAATATTTACCGTGCCTTGAGGGAGCTTGACGCAGGGAGAGGGCCAGACGCTTATGTTGCTGACGAGATAGTGGC
>PWHJ01000024.1 GCA_003554865.1 Bacteroidota bacterium
GCCGATACAAAGAACCCTTATGATATGGAGTTCATCATATACGAACGGATCAAAAACAGTTGACCCGGAAGTCTAATAATAATACCATATCGTACGGTAATCCCTGATATTTTCACCTTTTGCGGCAAGCTCTTCAAGGTAGTAATAAATGGGGACATCAACATAATTATAAGGAGGAACGGGCTTTATATTTTTTTCCCATGGATGAAATTCATAAACCCTGGATCCGTCAGGCAAAATCATAACAACCCTGTGGTCCTGCCAGGCATTAAGGTTGTTCTTGCCAAGCTTGGGCACATTGAATACCGGCTCATCTGTGCGATCCAGACCCGGAAGCAATCTTGCCTCTTCTTTCCTTTCCTGTAATATGCGTGCTATCGGAACCATATAACGGCGTGTTTCCTCTTTGCCTTTCATATTAAATGTATAGTAGGGGTCAACCCCGATCGACTTCAGATCAGCACGCAGCTTGGCCGACTCAAACCTGCGGGAGTTTTCCAATGTGAAAACCTGCTGATTGTATATACTTATACCGGCTTTTCTTATCTTGTTAACAGCTGCTGCTGCTTCCGGAGTTATTTCATATGAATGCTGAAAATGGGTGACAACAGAGATTTGCCTTTTTCCGGGAACATTGTATTTGCCTATTATATCCACAAGCTTGTCTGTCCACCTCATGGGAAGCACAACTGGCGTACGGGTGCCGAGACGAATACGATATACATGGTCTTTTTTTGACAGTTCACTGAGAAGCTCTTTAATATCATTATCATCCATAATAAGAGGATCCCCGCCAGTGATAAGTACATCGCCTACACTTCGGTGATTGTCGAGCCATTTTAGGGCATTATTCAGGCTCCTGGCTGGAGCTTTTGCATTCGGATCAAGACACTGGTCAATTTCCCAGTTCCTCTGGCAATAAACACAAATCTGGCTGCATGTGTTATATGGTTTTAAAATTGCTATACCCGGGTACCTGCGGGTTATCAGCTCCACGGGTGAGGTGTCATGCTCACCCATAAAGTCAAACCTGATCCCTCTTACATCACGGTTTTCAACCATAATATCTACATACTCCGGCGGCGGGATAACCTGCGCCCTAATTGCATGGTCGTATCCTATTGACACATCCCTGTCCATCAATCCCAGGTAATAAGGTGTAATGCCAAAAGGAACCTTGTTTTCGGATGCTTTTACAATGGCCGTTTTTTGTTGGCCGGTCAGCTCAATTAGTGAAAGAAGGGGTTTTTCATCTTTAATCACATTCTCAATATGCCATTTGTAATTATACCAGTCATTTTCACTTCCCCCGAAATACCTCAATATCCTTTTTTTGTTGTCTTCCCTCCAGTTAATCACATCCGGATCCATTCCACCGGGATACTTTTTGAAGTATTTGCTCATCTTCCCGCCCATTTCATCCAGTATCTGGGTTCTCATTGCAGAAGCTTTCCTGCCTTCACTCTTTAAAAATTCGGGAATGCCCTTCTTTGCTCCTTCAGATTCATAATAGATATTGGCTTTGCCTGCAACGCCTTTAAAAAGGTTTATAAACTCCATTAAAAAGCCGATATACACATTTTTTGATATATCATCCTTTTCTGCAGCCAGCTGCCACAACCAATTCAATGCCGAGGTTTCTGTGCGTCGCTCATTTATAGGCCCGATAACACTTTTAAATGTTCTTACACATTCCCTGACAGTTGCTTTTTCAAGTATATGAAGCTCATTGTCAACATCAAAGACTTTCCTCTCGCACCGATTCAGATAGTCATAAAGTTTATCCCTCGCAGACTCGAGATCAGGGGCCTCTTTCAATATCTGATATATTTCCGGGTTGGAAGACCACAAAAGGTTGACATAGGCATTAAAATCAATCTCAAATTTGGTTTTCAGCATTTCCACCTCATCTGTAAACACATCATCTACAATACGTGTCTTAATAACTTGTCTTACTCTGCCCTCCTGTTGGGCATTTTTTGTTTTCCTGCTGCCTCTCTGAGATGAAGCTGAATTATTTTGAGCCATTTTAAATTTAATTTTATTTTAACAAAACAATAAAGTTCAGATTACTTTTTATAAAGATTCACCATTAGTTAAAAATCTCTATTATATTTGGCTTGTGAAACTTTACAATATAACGATTTTATATCGAGAAAATCAAATCTAATCCTTACTATAACATTACAGTAGTCATGAAGCCATCATTTAATTTTTTCCGCTTCTCCATAATTGCTTTTCTCTGCTTTTTTATTGCATCTTGCGGCAACCAGGAAGAACAGCTCAGCTTGGGTGATGTTGAAAAGGCCGAAAAACTGTCAGGGATGAGCTTTACCGGCGAAGAGCGTGAGCTTATGCTCCAGTCACTTGAGAACAACCTTGACAGGTACAAATCTATGCGGGAATATTCCATTTGTAACTCAGTACCCCCCGCATTAGCATTCAATCCCCTTCCACCTGGGTTTTCCCCGCCTGTTCAGACAGGTGAAAAAAATTTTGCCCTTCCTGAAAATGTAGTTTTGCCTGACAACAGCGAGGAGCTGGCATACTATTCCGTGGCAGAATTGTCCGTTTTAATAAAAAACAGGGACATCTCTTCTGTTGAGCTGACACAAATCTACCTTGAAAGACTTAAAGAATACGACAAAAAGTTAAACTGTGTTGTTACCCTGACAGAGGAGCTTGCAATGAAACAGGCAGAAAGGGCAGACAGCGAGCTGTCAAATGGTGTGTACCGCGGGCCCCTCCACGGCATTCCTTACGGAATAAAAGATTTGTTTGCCGTCAAAGGTTACCCTACCACATGGGGAGCCTACCCTTTCAAAGATCAGATGATTGATGAAAATGCAACTGTCGTGGAAAAGCTTGAAGAAGCAGGAGCGGTGCTGCTGGGGAAGTTAACACTCGGTGCCCTCGCAATGGGTGATGTGTGGTTTGCTGATACCACGCGCAGTCCATGGAACCCCGAACTCGGCTCCAGCGGCTCATCTGCAGGTTCCGCATCGGCCACTGTAGCCGGACTGGTTGGGTTTTCAATAGGAACCGAAACTCTTGGATCCATCGTTTCTCCTTCAACCAGGTGCGGCGCCACAGGTTTAAGGCCTACCTTCGGGCGGGTCAGCCGCAAAGGAGCCATGGCACTCAGCTGGAGCATGGACAAAGTTGGCCCCACCTGCCGGTCAGCTCAGGATGCGGCTTTGGTTTTTGATGCCATTCACGGCTCCGACGGCAAAGATCTCTCTTTGATGGACTTCCCGTTTGATTTCAATGCCCAGGCTAACATCAATGAAATGAGGATAGGGTATTTTGAGGAATTTTTTGAAAAAGATTACAGAGGAAAAGAAAATGACCTTCAAACCCTTGAAAAATTGAGGGAAATGGGAGTTGAACTTATTCCTGCAAGTATTGACATTGATCTTCCCGTAAGCGCCCTGCGCATAATACTAAATGCCGAAGCTGCAGCTGCATTTGATGAGTTAACCCGAAGCGGAGAGCTTGATCAGCTCGTAAGGCAAAACAGGGAAGCATGGCCCAATATATTCAGATCCTCACGTTTTATTCCAGCAGTGGAATACATACAGGCAAACCGCATAAGACAAAAACTGGCATACCAATTTAACAACCTCATGCAGGAATTTGACGTGATCGTTACACCCAGTTACGGGGGCAACCAGCTTCTTATAACAAACCTTACAGGTCATCCCTGCGTAGTTGTTCCAAACGGTTTCGATGAAGAGAATAACCCCACCAGCATTACTTTTTTGGGAAATCTTTTTGATGAAGCTACAGTGCTCTCTTTTGTAAAAACTTACCAGGAAAATACGGAGTTCCACCGCATGCAGCCACCTGAATTTGCAGTAAAAAAATAAAAAGTTCAATTTATCCTTCGCGAGAGGTAGCGTCTCAGTGGAGGTATATTATATGGTTTCGATACAACCTTTTTTTTACTGTCAAGCAAGAAAAGGCTTGGTGTGCCCTCAATATCATACTCAAGAGAAACAGGGCAATCCCATAACTCAAGGGATGTATAATTAAGCCAGTTTTTAAAACTGTTTTCCTTAAGTGCGGTTTCCCACTCCTTTTTTTCTTCTTCTATCCCGATTGCAACCACCTCGAGAAATGAAGGGTCCTTTTCGCTGAACTCCTTATACATCTCATTAAGGTCATTGAGCACATCAGTGCAAAAGGGACACCAGCTGGCCCAAAAAACAACAATTACATATTCGGTCTCGATATTATACAGATCGACTTCAGATCCGTCATAAGCGGTAAAATCAAAATCTGGTGCCGGCATTCCCTCTTCAAGTACTTCACCTGCTTCACCAACAGCCGCCTCTTCAATACAGATCTCAGCATGCAGATAACTGTCAGTCAGGCAATTTGCTGCCTCATCCATATTCAGGCTCAGAAAACCGTTTATCATGTACTCCAGAACATCATAGAAAACCTTCTCTTCAGTCATTGCAAGCGAGAGTACATTCTCGGCTGCCTCAACAAGTTTCTCCTCCTGCCTTTCTTTACTCAGCCCGCTGTCAATATATAACTCCAGGTAAGAAAGTATTTTCTTTGGGATAATATCGGTGTAAAGCAACAGGGTATCTGTAAAATCATCTTCATTAAAAAAATTATCCCTTATATAATCAATATCATTCCTTTGTGAGGCATCAGGAGCCGGAGATTTCCGGAATCGGGCAATAGAGGAAAATATTGTAGCTTCATTACCACTTATCACATTATCAATGTAATTGACCCTGCGTCTTTGCAAACGATTGTACTGCCATTCAAGTCGCCTGTAAAAAAAGTCACCTTTGGGATATTTTTCAAGCGCCTGATCAACAGCCGATATCTTCTGCTCATAATCAGACTTTTCACTTTTATAGGAATAATAAAGCTTGTTTTCCCTGCAAGAGTAAATTTCCATACTGTCGGCCGGATCCGCATAATGAGTTTCAAAAACAATATCTTCATAATTAAACAACAAGTCAAACTTTTGCTCACTTCCTGTTAAAGCTCCCGGCTTTAGGTCCTTGCCTGTTACAATGCGATACATCCCGGCATTTTGCGATGAAGGCATCACAAAATCAAAGCTTCCCTCAGAGCAGGCATATGCTGAATCAATCAGTTCTGTTGTGTCGAGATAAAGCCTGTACAATAAAACCAGATTGTCAGGCAAGTCCCTGACCTTCCCTTTAATGTGGTACTTATCTGCGGAACGGCTGTCTGAATCATTTATATGAAAATAATTACAACCCGAAACAATAAAAACAATCAGGCATGTAATCAAAACATTCATCTGCAGGCAGTTTTATTTATTAACGTTAAATAATTTTAACCGGGTACTCTGATACTGAAACTTTCGTTTCTTTTTAAAATATATAATACACACAAGGTAACAATTACATAACAATATTTTTATATTTTTACTGTTAAATTATGAATCTTGTTGTGAAGTTTTCACAGCACAGCTAATTTCTTTATTTTTGAACCCAATCAAAAATAGCCCGGAATAATGGAAAAATACAGTTTAAACCTTTACCGCAGACTTAACACGATTGCAGGATGGGTAATTTTTCTTTTTGCCACCACGGTATTTTTTATGACACTGGAGCCAACAGCAAGCTGGTGGGATTGCAGTGAAAGAATAACGGCATCCTACAAACTTGAGATTCCACATCCGCCCGGAGCCCCCTTTTTTATGCTGCTTGGCCGCCTTTTCACTATTTTGGCCCCCTCCCCCGACAGCGCAGCTATGTTCATGAACGCTATGTCAGCTCTGGCCGCATCATTTACAGTAATGCTTCTTTTTTGGGTTATCACTCATCTGGCAAGGAAAATAGTTTTATCAGACCAAGAAGATAATGCAATAACAAAAGGGGAAATAATCACCATACTTGGAAGCGGTCTTGTGGGAGCTCTTGCCCTTAGTTTTTCCACTTCCTTCTGGTTCGTTGCAGTTGAAGCCGAAGCCTATGCCACATCGGCATTTTTTACCGCATTTGTTTTCTGGGCCATTTTAAAATGGGAAAATATCGCAGACAAAAAACATTCACACAGATGGCTGATTTTGATAGCTTACCTGATGGGGCTCTCTATCGGAGTTCACCTGCTTAACCTTCTGGCAATCCCGGCCATTGTTTTTGTATACTATTTCAGGAAATATCCGGTAACCCGCAAAGGTATAGTCTATGCATCAATCACATCGGTAGTCCTTCTGGGTAGTTTTATATGGGTGATCATACCGGGAGTTGTAGAAATTGCAAGCAAATTTGAGCTGCTCTTTGTAAACACATTCGGTCTGCCTTTTAACAGCGGAGTTTTGTTTTTTGTTGCCGCACTTGCCGGTTTGATTGTATGGGCACTCTATTATACCCATAAAAGGAAAAAGCCGGTGCTCAATACTATCATACTTGGTCTTACAATGGTGCTTATCGGATACTCCTCATATGCAGCAACCATAATACGCTCTTCAGCAGACCCGCCGATGGACCAGAACAGTCCGGACAATGTATTTTCCCTGATTTCCTATCTCAACCGTGAGCAATATGGGGAAAGACCCCTTTTTTACGGTGAGTACTACAGTGCTCCACAGATAGGTGTCGAAGAAGGCAGACCCATATACGTAAAAGAAGACGGACGCTATGTTGTTGCAAACTATAGAATGGAGCCCGAATATCATCCGGAATTTACCGGCTTTTTCCCGAGAATGTACAGCAACAACCCTTCGCATGTAAGAGAATATGAAAACTGGGGTGATGTCACGGGCCGAAGGATAAGGGTAACAATAGAAGGGGAGACACAAACAACCACACGTCCCACATTTGTTGAAAACATGAGGTTTTTCGTTCGTTATCAGGTGTGGCACATGTATGGCCGTTATTTCATGTGGAATTTCGTTGGAAGACAAAACGATAAACAGGGACACGGGGAAATACTCAAAGGCAATTGGCTCAGCGGCATAAGCTTCATTGATGAGTTAAGGCTTGGTCCGCAAACCGACCTGCCCGACAGGATTGAAAACCACCCCTCAAGAAACACATATTATGCTTTACCCCTCTTGCTTGGTCTTTTAGGATTCTTTTTCCATTTAAACCGCAATCCTAAGGATTTCACCGCAGTGTTACTTCTTTTCTTTTTTACAGGCATTGCTATTATAATATACCTTAACCAGACTCCCATCCAGCCACGTGAGAGAGATTATTCATATGTGGGCTCCTTTTTCGCTTTTTCGATATGGATAGGACTGGGTACACTGGCAATAATTGACTGGCTCAGAAAAAAGATGCCGCAAACCGTGGCAGGCATACTGGCAACAGTGGTAACTCTTGCGGCTGTGCCGGGTTTGATGGCCTCGGAAAACTGGAATGATCATGACCGCTCCGGTCGCTTCACAGCCCGGGATTTTGCCTTTAACTATCTCAGAACATGTGATCCCAATGCTATAATCTTCACCCACGGTGATAACGACACCTTCCCCCTTTGGTATGCCCAGGAGGTGGAAGGTTACCGTACAGATGTAAGGGTTGCCAATCTGATGCTGCTTAACACCCACTGGTATATTGATCAGATGAAACAAAAAATAAACGAATCGGATCCCCTGCCGTTAACGCTGCCAAGGAAAAAATATATTGAAGGTACAAATAATCTTATATATGCACTTGACCGGATTGATGAGCATGTTAACCTAAAGCAGGCGATAGATTTTATTGCCGACGAGAGTTCACAGACCCAGCTGAGGCTGAGAGACGGAAGGCAAATAGATTACCTTCCCAGCAAAAAGTTACGGTTGCCGGTTGACAAGGAAAAAGTAATTGAAAGCGGAATAGTAGACCCCGATCGGGCCGATGAAATTGTTTCATCGATTGAGTGGACAATTGACAGAGAATTTCTCCAGAAAAACCAGATGATACTGCTAGATATTCTTGCAAACAATGAGTGGGAAAGACCCATTTACTTTATCTCCCCCGGAACCGATGATGCTCTCGGACTGGAAGATTATTTCCAGCTTGAGGGATTTGCCCACAAGCTGGTACCCATAAAATCCGAAAGTGGCGAATTCGAATCCGGCGGCGTCAATACCGATGTAATGTATGACAATTTCATAAATAAATTTGACTGGGGTAATATGGATGACCCGGATGTCCATCTTTGTCACTATAACCTGAGAACAATAAGGGTTCTGAGACTAAGGCAGAAGTTTTCCAGGCTTGCAAATGCCCTCCTTGAGGAAAACAGACAAGATTCGGCCCGGGTTGTACTGGACCGGGCAATGGAGCTGATGCCGGCAGACAGGGTGCCTAACGACTTTATGATGGTGGGAATAGCCGAATCATATTATAAGGCTGAAAAACCCGGTAAAGCAAATGATATAATAAGGAACTACTATGAAGAGCTGAAGGAAGAGCTGGATTATTATTTCAGATTCAGCGGAAGACGAAGGCAAATGCTGGAAGAGGAAATTACCACCGCTTTACAGATAATGAACGAGATGGGGAGAATGACTGAAAGATTTGATCAAGAAGAGTTTTCCGAAGAGATAAAAGAGACTTTCAATATGTACGTTTCAAGAATTTAAGCAATCAAAAAGGGAAAATACCTGCATTCGTATGTTCGTAATTTTGAACGGGGAAAAAATTTATGTAGATTTGCATTGGAATATTTAAGTAATTAAATACTTGCAAGTCTTAAAATGTCTAAAGTTGTTTCCATCTCAGAAGCCGCTTCAATAGCATTGCATGGAATGATATTGATAGCCAGGTCAGCATCCCCTCTTAGTGTTGTGACAATAGCAGAAAACACGGGTGCTTCCAGGCATCACGTTGCCAAAATCATGCAACGCCTTGCAAAAAGTAATTACCTTAATTCACAACGAGGACCCTCGGGAGGTTTTACTTTGAAAAAGAGAGCCTCCGAGATAAACTTTCTTGAAATTTATGAAACTATAGAAGGTAGCATTGAAATTACCCCCTGTCCGCTGAACAAACCCGTATGCCCTTTTGACAAATGTATTATGGACAACGTGACAAACAAAATGACAGAGGAGTTCAAACAGCATCTCCAGCGGCAGACCCTTGACCAATATATATAGCAGATTTTTTTTAATTTTTTTTGCAGTATAAATTTTTATTTTTATATTTGGGTATTGAATTACTTGATTACTTATAAATAATTAAAAATAAACCCCCTTCAGCCATTGGCAGACAAAATATGATGAACAAACATGGGGGCCATTCAGAAAAAAGAAATGAATTTAATCGACATACCGTAATAACTCAGTGAATAATAGTTTTATTAACCTAATTTGTACGAAAATGAAGAGAGAAATAATCAAAATTGATGAAGAAAAATGTAACGGTTGCGGTTTTTGCATACCGAACTGCCATGAAGGGGCTCTTCAGATAGTGGACGGAAAAGCAAGACTTGTAAGCGAGCTTATGTGCGACGGGCTTGGTGCATGTATCGGGCATTGTCCTGAAGGTGCCCTTGAAATAGAAACAAGGGATGCCGAACCCTATGATGAAATAAAAGTTTTAAAAGAGATGATCCCAAAGGGGAAAAATTTGGTGATCGCACACCTGAAGCATCTAAAAGACCACAATGAAGATAAGTTTCTTCAGCAAGGAATCGATTACCTGATGAAAAACAAAAACAGTATAGATTTCCCGGTGAAAGAAGTTATACAAGAAGTATACTTCAATAGACCCTGTCATAAAAAAAACAATGCGGATACAGCAACAGGCAAACCGGAAACAGCTTTCGGAGGTTGCCCCGGCTCACATTCAATATCTATAAACACTCCTTCACAGGATGAAAAAGTTACAGATGAAGCAAAAAAATATGCATCGCAGCTAAGACAATGGCCGGTTCAAATGCACCTTATCAATCCGGCTGCCTCTTATTTTAAAAGCAGTGACCTTCTTCTGGCAGCCGATTGCGTAGCTTATGCCGTGGGGGATTTTCACAACAGCTACCTAAAAGGCAAAACACTTGCTATAGCTTGCCCTAAACTTGACAGAAATAAGGAAGTTTACATGGAAAAACTGATAAAGCTGATTGATGAATCAAAAATCAACTCAATAACTGTCATGATAATGGAAGTACCATGCTGCAGCGGACTGATGCAGCTTGCAAAAGGCGCGCTTGAAAAAGCCTCTGCAAAAATACCGCTTTACAGCCTTAGTGTCAGTATAAATGGTGAGGTAAAAATGTTGACATAAGTAAATATTTTTCTTATATTTGAGTAAATAACTACCAAATTACTAAGAAAGCCAATTTTGAAAATTAAAAACTAATAATTATGAGTACAAACATGTTCTGTTTCCAATGCCAGGAGGCGGCAAAAGGATCCGGCTGCACAGTTAAGGGTGTATGCGGAAAAACAGCTGATGAATCAAACCTTCAGGACTTACTGGTTTTTGCGCTGAAAGGAGTCTCTCTTTTCAGTACCACTGCCAGAGAAGCCGGCATAGCAAGAGACAATATTGACAAATTCATAACCAAAGCCCTTTTTGCCACAGTCACTAACACAAATTTTGACAGGAACGCAATTATTGATTTCATAAATAAGACTATTGAAATAAGGGAAGAGCTAAGGGAAGAGATTAAAAATCAAAAGTCCGGGTCAGGAAAATACTTATCTGAAGAGATAGAAAATACAATAAGCAGGTCAAAAATACTGCATGATTCAACTAAGTGGCAGCCCAAATCTGCCGATGAATATGAGAAAATGCCCGATTCGGCCGGAGTGCTTGTTACCCAAAACGAAGATCTCCGCTCTCTTCAGGAACTTATAACATACGGTATCAAAGGGATGGCTGCATATACAGAACATGCCATGAATCTGGGACACAACGACCGTGATATTCATGAATTCATGCAGAAGGCATTGGTGAAAATTTCCCTTGATAACCCGGATACCGATGAGCTTGTAAACCTTGTTCTGGATACCGGAAAGCATGGTGTAAAGGCAATGGAGCTGCTCGACAAGGCAAATACTTCGGCTTATGGTAATCCTGAAATGACAAAAGTAAATATCGGAACAGGAAGCAACCCGGGAATACTCATAAGCGGGCATGACCTGAAAGATATGGAAGAGCTGCTAAAGCAGACTGAAGGCACAGGAGTAGATGTGTATACACACAGCGAAATGCTGCCTGCTCATTATTACCCGGAATTTAAAAAATACAAACATTTCGTGGGAAACTACGGAAGTTCATGGTGGAAGCAAAAGGAAGAGTTTGAAACATTTAACGGTCCAATACTTTTCACAACTAACTGCATAGTTCCCCCGGCAAAAGAGGCGGGTTACAAAGACCGGGTATACACAACCGGAGCCGCAGGTTTTGATGGATTCCCACATATAGCCGAGCGGGAAGAAGGAGGAGAAAAGGATTTCACTCCAATTGTGGATCACGCAAAAAAATGTAAGCCACCGGTTGAAATAGAAAAAGGTGAAATTACAGGTGGTTTTGCACATGCACAGGTTACTGCCCTGGCAGACAAAGTGGTTGATGCAGTAAAATCGGGGGCAATCAGGAAATTTTTTGTAATGGCCGGATGCGACGGGCGAATGAAAAACAGAGAGTATTACACTGAATTTGCAAAAAACCTTCCCGAAGATACGGTAATTCTGACAGCCGGATGTGCCAAATACCGCTACAACAAGCTACAGCTTGGCGATATAGGGGGAATCCCGAGGGTGCTCGATGCAGGGCAATGTAACGATTCATATTCTCTGGCGGTCATTGCAATGAAACTTAAAGAAGCTTTCAATCTGGAAGATGCAAACGAACTTCCGATAGCTTTCAGTGTTGCATGGTATGAACAAAAAGCTGTAATAGTGCTGCTTGCGCTATTGTATCTTGGATTTAAAAATATTCATCTAGGACCCACCCTGCCGGCTTTTCTTTCACCAAATGTTACTAATGTGCTTGTGGAAAAATTCGGTATTGGCGGGATAAGCGATGTTGAAAGTGACATCAAAATGTTTTTGGGTTAAATCGCTTCATGCCTCCAGAGCTCCTTAACAATAAGGGGCTGTGGAGGTATTTAATAAACAAACTAAGTATTGTCAATCAATAAAATAAACTAAACCGCAATGGCAGAACAAAAAGAATTCGAAAAATCTGAAATATTCCGTTTCAATGAAGAAGTTGACTACATTGAAGGAGGAATAGCAAGCAGAAACATCATCAAAAAACCGGCAGGGAATATCTCCCTTTTTGCTTTTGACAAGGGCGAAGGACTCAGTGAACACACTGCCCCATTTGATGCACTTGTTTTTGTTACCGAAGGTAATGCTGAAATCACAATTGATAAAAAAGTTTTTAACCTGCAGTCAGGAGACTCCCTGATAATGCCTGCAAACATCCCCCATGCCCTTAAAGCAAAAGAGAAGTTCAAAATGGTATTGACAATGATAAAAGAAAAGGAAGACAAAAAAAACTCAGATTCGTAAATACAGGGGAACTGATCTTTATAAGCCGGGAAGGGTGAAAAAAAAGTTATATAATTTTTTTCTGAAATTCTTTCGTTCCTTCCAAAATTTTCTTTTTCTTAACAAAAAATTATTTTTTTGTTAAAGATGCTGCTTCATTCTTTAAAGAGGATTAAATTAAGCCCTAACATTTTTTCTTTATCACTTTTTGTTGCCGTAATTGCTGTTTTACTGGCATCATTTGCTGTATACCGGACTCACTCGAGGGTAAAAAACCTCTCAATTGAAAATAAAACTTCACATTCGTACCATAATCTCACTTTATCTGCATTTAAATTATATTTTGATCTTGAGAACAAAATCAGATCACTGGCTGAAAGCGAAGTACTGGCACAGTCCCTGAGTGAAAAGGATTATGGAAAAATAGCCGATGATTTGTATGCTTTTGAAAAATCCTTTAAAAAACATTACCCTTTTAATCTGCTCACAAATATCTATCTGCCTGACAAAAGGGAATTTTTTTCAATCGATGCAAACGGTAATCAAAAATTTTTACCTCCCTATTCCTCTGTGCGCAAATCAATTGAATCAAGATCGGAAATCAGAGGTTATAAAGTTGTTAATAGTGAACTTTATTATAAAGTTTTAAAGCCTGTTTATCATAAAGAAGAATTCATAGGTATTTTGGAATCTTGCATAGCAGTGCGGGATATATTAACATTTTTTGAAGATGAACACGGTATACCCTTTTCACTATACTTTGACAGATCCGATTTTCCAATGCTCGCAAATATGCAACCGGGGAAAGTCATCAATTACGGCAATCTATATCTTATATCCTTTGTCAAAGATGAGTTGTTTCACAATTCTTTTCAAAACGGCGAAACTCCCCCTGCCGGAGAAGAAAAGGTAAGTTACAACAATAAATACTTCATTGTTCATAATGCAGGTAAAATAACAGGTACCGAAGGGGAGAGTTTCGGCGGGGTTCTTGTGGCACACGACATTACCGGTATAATAAGCCGCTACAACCGCAATATGCTGGCCTCGTTATCACTGATATTCGCGGTTGGAATAATACTTTTTATTGCAGTAAATTATTTTATCACAAAAAATCTAAAATTTTCTCTCAACAAGTTCAATAAAGAAAAAAAATATACTGCAGGGGGAAAAACATGTCCGGGAATACCCGGTAATAAAACAGATTTCAAAGAAAATGCCAAAGAGGCTAAAGAAACAAAATATAATCTTATAAGAGATGAGAATCATTTTAAACAATTCCTTGATGATTTGCCGCTTGGAGTTTTTATAAAAGATGAAGGGAGCCGGACCGTTTACCTTAACAAATTCATGGATGAGGTCTTTTGCAAAAAAAACGGTAAGGAAAAAATATTCACAGGCAAAACAGCCCGTCTTGAAAGGGAAGAAGACAAAAAAGTACTGGAGGGGAAAAATCTTGTTGTTGAAAAGATCCTGCCGGACAAAAACATGAATGAACGCATTTACATGGTTCACAAGTTCGCAATGAAAGGGTCTCAGAATGGGAAAAACAAAGTCGGGGGAATTTACATTGATATTACAAAACGAAAAGAAGCCGAATATAAGCTCAGAATCCTTTCCAGGGCAATCAGATACTCACCGGTTTGCGTTGTTATAACTGATCCCGAGGGAAAAATTGAATTTGTCAATCCAGCCTTCACCAATATAACCGGCTACAGCTTTTCCGAAGTTATGGGGAAAAACATGAATGTACTGAACTCAGGTAAGCATCCGGATGAATTTTTTGCAAAAATGTGGAACCGTATCAAAAACGGTAAAGACTGGCAGGGTGAAATATTAAACAAAAAAAAGAGCGGAGAGCTTTTCTGTGAAAAAATTTCCATTTCAGCAATTAAAAATTCAAAAAGGGAAATTACAAACTTTGTTGCGATCAAGGATGACATAACCAGCCGAAAAGAAGCTGAAAAACAGATCAGACAAGCAAAAGAAAAAGCCGAGGAAAGTGACAGGCTGAAAACCTCTTTCCTTGCAAATATGTCGCATGAAATTCGCACCCCTCTTAATGCAATCGTAGGCCTTTCCAGCCTTCTTGTAGACACAGAGATATCATTGCAGGAACGGAAATCTTTTGGAAATATAATTAATGAAAACAGCCAGGTTCTTTTAAAGCTGATCGACGATATCATAGATATATCAAAAATTGAAGCCGGCCAGATAAAAATAAGCGAAAGCAAATGCAATATCAACCAGTTACTGGATGAAATAGTTGAAACTTTTAAAGCCCAAATAAAAACGGATAAAAAAAAGAGTTTGAGTCTGTATTTGAACAAAGGGCTTCAAAATGAAAAAGCAACAATAATAACCGATCCGCACAGGCTTCGCCAAATAGTTGTAAATCTGGTGGGAAATTCCTGCAAATTTACCGAAGAAGGTTCCATCGAGTTCGGGTATGCCGTTCAAATGGAAGGCGAGCTCCAGTTTTATGTAAGAGATACCGGCATCGGAATACCAAAAGATAAAATTGACTTAATTTTCAACCGTTTCAGGCAGGCTCAGGATGAATCAACCAGAAGTCACGGCGGAACAGGCTTGGGATTGACCATATCAAAGAGCCTGGTTGAACTTCTTGGAGGCAAAATATGGGTAGAGTCAAAACCTGGTCAAGGTACCACATTTTTCTTCACAATACCCCACAAACCCGCCGATACGGAAGTTTCCGGAAAACAAATCGTCCGTCTGAGAAAGAAGCACCCGCTGCTAAAAGACAAAAACATATTGATAGCGGAAGATATGGAAGCAAATTTCAGGCTGATCGAAGCATTCTTTAAAAAGACAAAAGCCAACATATTGTGGGCTAAAAACGGAAAAGAGGCAATTGAAATATGCCGCAGAAACAAATCAGTCGATATTTTGCTTCTTGACATAAATATGCCGGTGGTTAACGGCTATGATGCGCTTTTGGAGATAAAAAAAATAAAACCCTCGCTGCCGGTAATTATTCAAACTGCATATGCCATGGCCGGAGAAAAAGAACGCTTTATAAAAGCAGGTTGCAACGATTATTTAACAAAACCGATTGACCCCCAGGAATTGTTCGATTCGATACAAAAATGCATTTGATCCTCACACCCCTCGTGAGGTGTTAGTCCGAAAAAGAGAAACAGAGCGGACAAAACCCTAAACAGTTTTAAAATATGCCCATTATAAAATCATACATTTAACGAAACTAAAAAAAGAATATCCCGTAAAAGCTATTAATCCGAGCCATGTAAAGATATTCAGCAGTAATTATAATAGTCTGCACCATAACGTTTTTTTGGGTTCTTTTGCACCAACATGGTTAAAAAACTAATATTCAACAAGTTATTATAGAATGTCAATTAATTTTATTTCTTTTGGTCGTATGGACCCCCATGTTTGTTCATCATATTTTGTCTGCCAAAGGCTGATGGGGGTTCATTTACTTTCGTAAAAGAGGGGTTAAACTTAATTAAAATTCCATGCTAGAACAGAATTTCTCCTTAAAAGCAAAGACCGGACTGGTTCCGGATACTTCAAAGATTGAAGCCAGAGAAGAAAGGTTGAAAAAGGAATATAAAAGGTTCCTTGAGTATGAAAAATCTAAAGAGCCTGAAAGGTTCATGGAGCTGAGTAATATTGTAACCTCACAGGATTTCAGGGATAAGGTGAAAAAAATCAAACGCCGAAGATTTAAAGACACTGAAGCATACGAAAAATATCTTGCATATAAAGAGCTGAAAAGTTCAAAAGATATTTCAGGATATTTGAAATTCACATCTCACCCAAATTTTGAAGACTTTATCGGTCTTGAAGGGTCTGATGATATAAAAAAACTTGAAGAGCTGGAAAATTATGTACGCTCGGATAAGTTTAACCATTTGAAAAATCTAAAGTTCAAGAAAAGCGAAGAATACCGTAAAGCCTGGGAAGACAGCAAACCGGGTGAAACATCAGGTTTGAAGTGCGGAATTGAAAAAGCAAGGGAAAGTTTTGATAACGCAAAAGCCTCCGCCCTTGATAAGCTTCATGAATACAAAACACTTAAGAAAAAAAAGGAAATTAAAAATTACTACAAGCTCAAAAATTCAAAAAATTACGAGTATTTCAAAAATTTGCACCACTCAGAAAAGCTTGCTAAATTCAGGGAGCTGGAAAATTATGTCCATTCCAATGAGTTCAGCGACTATAAAAAGCAGATACAGTCTTCCAAAAAATTTAAAAACTCCCCGCAATACCGGCAAATCCTTGAATACAAAGAATTAAAGAAATCAAAAAAGCTAAAATGGTATCTGAAGCTCAAAAAATCTTCCCGTTTTGACGAGCTTAAAAATTGGGAGCTGGTTTTTTCCGATAACTTTGAAAATGAAAGCCTTAACCGTGATAAATGGCTTACTTCCTACTTCTGGGGAAAGAATTTATTAAATGAGAGCTACTCACTAGCCAACGATCTGCATTTCTTCACTGAAAACAACAACCATGCAATCCAAAACGGTATGCTGAAGCTGATAACACGTAAAGAAACTGTTGAGGGCAAAGCATGGGATCCATCTGTGGGATTTTTCCGTAAAAATTTCGATTATACATCCGGCATTGTAAACACCGGGCAAAGCTTTTGGCAAAAACACGGAATATTCGAGGCTAAAGTAAGACTGAATGCTTCACCCTCAGTTTATCATGCATTTTGGATGGTTTCAGAAAAAATGGTGCCGCATCTCAATGTATTCAAATTTCACGGGAGAAAAAAAAGAGAGATCTCGGCTGGCGGCTTCTGGCAGGATCAGTCAGATAACAACAAGATTAAACAAAACCAGACAACAATCAGAGGGGTAGATTTCTCAAAAGATTTTTACATTTTCAGGCTGGAATGGCATCCCGATGAAATAATCTGGAAAATTAACAACCAGATTGTAAAAAAAGAACGCACCGATATTTTCAATCTTCCCATGTACATTATTTTCAGTTCGGGGATGGCTGAACCGGCAGGTGAAAACAGTCTGCCTGTTACTTTTGATATTGACTGGGTTAAAATTTACAAACCCAGGGCTGAGTACAAACAGGGCCGTATCAAAAATTGACACGGCCCAATTTGCCTTTGTTAAGAAGATCTTTACCTTCCATTTAACATACCTGCCAAAATAATGTTACTCCAGATATATGCCTTCTCCCACACCAATAGGAAGACCCAGTCCAAACCATACAAACAGAAGTACCGTCCACATCAAGAAGAGAATAACGGCATAGGGTATCAGCAATGAAATAATAGTTCCAATACCCAGGTTTTTATTGTATTTGTGGATCCATCCAAGCAACAGTGGGAAATAAGGATATATCGGGGAAATACAGTTTGTTATTGAATCACCCACACGGTACATAAGCTGAACGAAAGCCGGATTGTACCCCAGCTGTGCAAGCATGGGTATGAATATGGGGGCAAAAATCGCCCATTTAGCTGAACCGCTTCCCATAAAAATATTTATCACGGCAACTATTATCATATACAAAACAAACATAAAAGGTCCCACCAGTCCGCTAGCCTCGAGAAACTCAGCACCGCTTATTGCAAGAATAGTATCCAGCTGCGACCAGTTAAAGAGATTTATAAACTGTGCCACAACGAGCATTAGAACTATATACCCTGAAAGCTCCTTCATCCCGTTTTCCATAAACTTCAGGACATCATTCGACTTTTTGATAGAGCCGGTAGCCTTACCATAATAATAGCCGGGAATTGCAAAAAAGAAAAACAAAATGGGTATAAGCCCCCTTAAAAAAGGTGACGGTACCAGTCCGCCGGTCTCCGGATCACGAAGAGGGGCCCAGCCTGGCACAACAAGAATAGCTATTAATATAACATAAAACAAAAGAGAAATCCCCGCATGCCTGAGGCCTTTTCTCTCTTCTGAAGTCAAAGAAGTACGTTCGGTCGGGATATCCGAGGAGAGTTGATATTCAAAATTCCTGCACCTGGGAATTGTAAAGCGGGAGACGATGAATGCACCAACAACTCCCAGCAAAACAGTAGAGGCTATCATAAAATACCAGTTGGAGGTTGCACTCACCTCCATACCATCGACCATCTGCTCAGTTATCGATGTGCTGATGCCAGCAAGCAACACATCTGTACCTGCGATCAAAAAATTGGCTGTAAAACCTGCTGTGGCACCGGCATAACCGGCAATCAGGCCGGCAATGGGGTTGAGGCCCATCTGTGTAAAAATCAGAGCTGCGATAGGCGGGACAATTACAACTCCTGCATCAGAGCCGATATTACCGCAAGCTCCGATAATGAAAATTACAGGCAACACTATCTTATTGGGCACTGAAAAGGCGACAGTCCGCATTGCAACAGCCAGCAAACCGCTTCTCTCAGCCACCGAAACCCCCATAAGCATGACCAAAACCAGACCGAAAGGCGCAAAATGGGCAAAATTGGTAACCATCTCCTGAACAAAACGCCTCAATGCATCACCGGAAATAAGGTTTTGAGCCTCCACAACATCGCCGGTTGAAGGATCGGTTGCACTGACTCCCAGAAAAGAGGTGACGGCACTCAGCACCACAATGAATATGCAAATCCAGACAAAGATCCAGAACGGATGGGGAAGTTTGTTCCCGAGAATCTCTATCCACCTGACAACTCCGGTAGAACCAGTATCAACCGGTTGTGCACCTTCTTTATCATTGGACTGATTCTCATTTTTTTGTTTATTATCTTTTTCCATAACAACCAATGTCTTTTAATTAATTATAAAATAAATTCCAGATATGGCATTTCAGAAAAAATGAACCGGCAACAAATTTAATATTTTTATCAAGGAGGGATTAATAATCTGCATATTTTTCAGTTTTGCCACACACGCATGATTTACCCTCTAAATTGGCAGTAATGATTATCCTTTCATATACTTTTTAAATGTGAAATTATTTCCATATTTTTGGATAATCTTCCCCACCTCGATTATAGCGGGGAATAAATTAATCGAAAATATATTAATTAGGGTCTGCTGATTTTCTATAAAATAGAGGTTATACTGTTGATAAACAAGACAATATGTTGATAAAATGAGTGAAAAATGCAAGGAAAAGTGAAGGGTTTATGGTATTTTA
>PWHJ01000039.1 GCA_003554865.1 Bacteroidota bacterium
GGCTCATTTGGTTAAGAGCTTATTACGAATAATTTTTTCGCCGGTTTTTGAATATAATTATTACATGGCAGATAATAGAAGAGTAATGCCGGCATGAGAAAATCAGTAAACCCTAATTAAAAAAAGAAGCCGGAATTTTGTGCAAAAAATACAAAATTTTTGACTTGCAGAAGGAACTGCTTGCTTTCCCCTGAATTTTGTTCATCTTTTTTGTCTGCCAAAGGCTGATGGGGGTTCATCCCTGTGTGTTTATTTTCGGATAAAAAAAAATCATGTACATTTGCAATTAATAAATTGAAATAAATTAGATAATGTCTGAAAAAGCGCCCTTAAAGATATTTTCCGGTACAAATTCGAAGTACCTTGCCGAACAGATTGCAAAAAAGTTTGGTCAAAATCTTGGTAAGTATACACTTAACAAATTCAGTGACGGTGAATTTCAGCCTTCATTTGAAGAATCCGTGAGAGGATGCAGGGTTTTTATAGTTCAATCCACCCACCCTCCCTGCGACAACCTTTTTGAGCTGCTGCTTATGATAGATGCTGCAAAAAGGGCTTCAGCCTATAAAATTATTGCGGTTATGCCATATTTCGGATATGCCAGGCAGGACAGGAAAGATAAACCACGGGTATCCATCGGGGCAAAGATGGTAACAGATCTTTTGTCAGCAGCCGGCGTTTCGAGGGTTATGACAATGGATCTTCATGCTGATCAGATACAGGGATTTTTTGATGTTCCGGTTGATCATCTTTATGCTTCGTCAATCTTTGTGCCTCATATCAAAAATATGAATCTGGACAATCTGGTTATCGCTGCGCCTGATATGGGAGGCACCAAAAGAGCCAATGCATATTCCCGCTTTTTGAACTGCGATATGGTAATTTGCTATAAGCTTAGGAAGAAAGCAAATTATGTTGATGAAATTACCATAATTGGGGAGGTAAAGGATAAAAATGTCGTTATTATTGATGATATGATTGATACGGCCGGCACCATGGTTTTGGCCTCTGACCTGATGAAGAGCAAGGGGGCAAGATCGGTAAGGGCAGTAGCCACTCATCCGGTTCTCTCCGGAAAGGCTGTTGAACGCATTGATAACTCATCGCTTTCGGAGGTGATTGTTTCAGATACAATTCCAATTACCAAAAAATCAGATAAGATTAAAATTTTGCCCGTTGCCGGTCTTTTTGCCACTGTTATTAGCAAGGTGTACAATTATCAGTCAATCAGTTCCACCTTTCTTGAATAAAATTTATATATTTGCACCTCAAAATTTAAAGGTAATGGTGTGATGGAAAACCATGCGGTTTTAAGTAACACTGAATTTTAACTGATTAACTGTATTTTTTCATGAAGTCAATAGAAATAAAAGGAAAGTTAAGGGAAAGCCTTGGAAAAGGTAATTCCGGAAAGCTGAGGGCTCAAGGTAATGTTCCCTGTGTGCTATACGGAGAAGGTGAAAATGTGCATTTTTTTGCACACGAGAATGATTTCAGGCATATATTATATACCCCCAACGTTTACAGGGTGAATCTTGATATAGAAGGGAAAAATTATGAAGCCGTGCTGCAGGATGTTCAGTTTCATCCTGTAACAGACCGGGTTTTACATATAGATTTCTACCAGATTCGTGAAGATAAGCCGGTGATTGTGAACGTTCACACTAAGCTTAACGGAGTCTCACCGGGTGTAAAGGAAGGCGGCAAGCTTCTCTCTGAGATACGCTGGCTCAGGATTAGGGGATTGCCAAAGGATATCCCGGATGTTCTGGATATAGACGTATCAGGTTTGACCCTGGGAGAAACAATTAAGGCCGGTGAGCTTGATTATCCGGGTATTGAGATAATGCACTCAAGTAACTCTGTGGTTGCATCTGTTAAGCTTACAAGGATATCCAAGGCTGCAGCGGCTATTCTGGAAGCAGATGAGGCTGAAGAAGAGGAGAGTGAAGAATCCGAAGGAACCAAAGAAGAGAGCTCTGAAGATACCGGTGAAAGTGAGTCCGGTGGAGAAGAAGAAAAATAGTCGTATCAAACTCCCTTTATAATTGAAGTATCTTATAGCCGGTCTTGGTAATTTCGGTGAAAAATATTCCAATACCCGACATAACATAGGCTTCCGGGTTTTGGATGCTGTGGGTGAGGCCTTTGGTGTTTCTTTTGATGACAAACGTTACGGTTTTGTAAGTAAGCTCCGTCATAAAAGCAGGATATTCGTCCTGCTTAAACCTACCACCTATATGAACCGCAGTGGAAGAGCGGTCAACTATTGGCTTAAGAAAGAGAAGATTCCGGTTGAAAACCTGCTTGTTGTAGTTGACGATATAGCGCTCCCTTTCGGTACCATAAGAATAAGACCCAGGGGGGGTGACGGAGGGCATAACGGACTTTACAGTATCAGTCAGATACTGGGAACTCATGAATATGCAAGGTTACGTTTCGGAATAGGCGGTGAGTTTCAGCATGGGAGTCAGGTTAATTATGTTCTTGGAGAGCTTACTGAAGAAGAGCTGGAGGTACTTCCCGAAAGAACAGAGAAGGCTGTGGAGGCAATAAAAAGTTTTGGAACACTCGGAGTTGAACGTACCATGACTCTTTATAACAACAAGTAACAGCTTTTTTCCCGAATTTGAAATCAGCACCTTATGGAAGAGTTGAATGAGACAAGGATTGATAAATGGCTCTGGGCGGTGAGAATCTTTAAAACCCGGACTAAGGCTGCGGCAGCTTGTAAAAAGGGCAGGGTCATTATAGATAATGTTCAGGTGAAACCTTCAAGAATGATAAGGCGTGGTGACAGGGTAGAGGTAAAATCCCCGCCGGTAGTCTACACCTATGTGGTTAAGGAGCTTACCGGTAAACGTTTATCTGCCAGGCTGGCTGACAATTATGCCGAGAATGTTACGCCATCTGATGAGATTGATAAGCTGAAAAGAAAAAGTACGGTCATTTTTGGCCGGCGGGATCCGGGCAGCGGAAGACCAACCAAGAAAGAGCGCCGAATAATGGACAGGCTTAACCCTTATAAATGACATTTTATTTAATTTTGATCTGTAGTGATTGACAGGGTTCGGGTTAAAATGAAAAATTAATGCCTTTATGCTGATTGCAAGAGAAAAGAGAAAGGAGAACATAACCGAGTATATTATATATATGTGGCAGGTGGAAGACACTATAAGGGCATTTAATTTTGATCTTGATGAAATAGAAAAAAAAATTATTTCCCGGTTTGACCAGCCTGAAAATGTAAAAAAGGAAATATATGAATGGTACCGTGATTTTGCGGCCTTAATGAAAAATGAAAAGGTTGAAAAATCCGGCCATGTCCAGTTTCTTAAAAACCTGGTATCCGAGCTGAATGATCTTCACCTTGAGCTGATTAATAAACCTGATGAAGTTGAATATATCAACCTCTACAGCGAAGCCCTGCCACTTATAAGGGAAATGAATGCAAGGCAGCAGTGGCGTTCAGAAAACGAGATTGAAACATGCCTTACAAGTGTATACATATATTATTTAATGCGGCTCAAAAATAAAGAGATCTCCCAGGCAACAGATAAGGCCATGAAAGTTTTTGTCAGATTGCTTTCTTCCTTGAGCACGCGCTATCACCAGTTAGAAAAAGGGGGGTACAGCAATTGAGCTTTAACGGTTGGGGAGACTGTTATAACAGACTTACAGAGAATCCTAGCCCGAATGTTTGCTTCAGCTGAAGCCTAACCTCCTCCTCATCATTTTTCTTGATCTTTGAATTATGATCATAGACCATATGAATGAAAAGGTTTGCTTTTACATAATCATTTATATCAAGTCTCAAGCGTGAAGAAAGATCCATGTTTATCTTTTCAGGTTTTTTGTAATCGGCAAAAAGCTCCAGCCGCGTGTTAGCTTTTACATTTTCCATCAGGTCAGTTTTGTAGTTGACCCTTATCATTCCACCGAAGTCGTGCTTGTAAATATCTCCGGGCTCAACTCCGAAAGCCCCCTCCTGGGATAGTCTTTCATTCCTTACAATTGTTGTTCTGCCCGCTACGGGAGAAAAATAGATCGAATAATCTTCAGTGGGTTTGTAGTTCATTCCGATCGAGAGGCCAATATAACCCGGAGAAAGAAAATCTGAAATAGCTACAGTATCGTTGGGATAATCATAACCCTCAGCCATTTGTGTCCGGAAATAGAAAAGACTCGAATAATCCCATCTTTCTGAAGCTTCCCTGCTTAGTTTTGAGTTGAACTCCAGTCTGTCGTTGCTTTTTCGGGTCTCCTCCTGTTCCCTGTTTATCAGTCCGTAGAGAACCTCCAATGTGTTTTCCCATTCAAGAGTTTCAGTAGAATAGGTCAGAAAGGAATCAAAATGTGTATTGAGTGCTATAGAGTTTTCACCCCCTGCGGCCCAGTTTGACAGGGAAATCTGTGACAGATCCACATTTATCTCCGCTCCTCTTTCCCAGGGCGAAGGTATTGTATCATTGTCAGCATCGTTATTGTCTGCAAAAACAATGACATGTGAAAAAAGCAGGGTAAGCAGAGATAATATTAATTTTTTTGTCATAGAGTAGTAGTTTTAAAATATTTAAATTAATTATTTCAGCGACTCTTTGTAGGATTCCAGGCTTTTTTTAAAGTTTTGCCTGCCCAGTTCAATCAATTCTTCCGCACGGTGATAGTCAAAAGAGGCGCATGAATTTTTGGAAATTCGGACAATCATATCCGGTTTGTATTGCTCAAGCATCATTTCTGATATTTTTGCCTGCATAGCCTCGGTAACTTTATTGAAAATTTTGAAATAGCTTACCTTCTCTTTTGAATCTTTATTTTCAGTAAATATTTTATTCCAATTTTTAAAAAAGGTTTCAATTTTTTCAAGGTATTTTTGATGATGCTTTTCCGGGAGATTGAGCTCCTTTTCTTTTCCCTTTTTTTTCGGATGAGCATTTAAATCAACCACTACCAATATATCGTCTTTCCTGCGCTCAATGTGGTTCAGCGGCACGGGATTCAGAACACTCCCGTCAACCAGGGATACCCCGTTGAGTTTATAGGGGGTCAGGATGGTAGGAATTGCAATGGAAGCTCTCAATGCTGCAAACATGGAGCCTTTTGATAAAGCAACCTCCCTGTGGTTCAGCATATCGGTTGCAATGGCGACAAAGGGTATTTTCAGATTTTCTATAGGCTGATCATCTATGAACTTTTGTATTTCTTCGAAAACTTTTTCACCTTTTATAAAACCCTGAGATGTGAGAGTAAAGTCAAGAAGCTTGAATACATCCATTCTGTCAAGCTCACAGACCCAATTTTTGTATTCAGTCAGTTTCCCGAGAGCATAGATGCCTCCTATAACTGCTCCAATAGAGGAGCCGGCAATGGAGCTTATCTCGAATCCGTTCTTTTCAAGCTCTTCAATAACACCGATATGAGCCATCCCTCTTGCTCCTCCGCTAGACAAAACCAGTGCAACCTTTTTTTTTTGGCTCATAATTAAATTATTTAGAGGATAAGTTGTTTTTAATCATACATGAAATGACCTCACCTATGTACATACGATGGAAATCACTTTTGGGATAGGCCTCTTTAATAAGTTTGCTGTCAACGAAATGCTCTGGGGAGAAGTCGGAACGGAATAATTTTCTGCACTCCATAATCAGCCGGGCTTCCCGGAAAAATATATTCTTATGTTCAGTTTGGGAAGGGGTTAGTCCGGTTTGCTCTGCCTTATTAACATCACGCCCTGAACTTGAACCGCAAAGCTGAAGTGCGCCCCTGTACTTTTCCTCAAAGAATGATAAAGTGTAAAAATTGTATTTTTCGGCAAATTCATATGTGTATCTCTGCGGCCTTATAAATATAAATGAAACCGGTTTGTGCCATAATATCCCGAAACCACCCCAGCTGGCTGTCATTGTGTTGAAGTCATTATCCTTTCCAGCTGTAATAAGCATCCAGTCATCATCAACCAGTTTAAACACATTTTCTGTCAGATCTTTTACATTTATATGTGTATATGAATTTTCCATTTTTTTGGGTTTAGTTCCGGGAATAAATTAAGTTTACATTCAACGCAAAATTAATATAAAAAGAATGCATGTGTGATGTTTTTTTCACCTCTTCGCATATTAAGCTCCGTGAGTGTGGCTGGAGATACTGGTAAATGGACTTACAAGTACGAATTGATGAAAATTATAGTGAGGGCAGCTTTCTATATATTTTATAAAAGAGTCTCCGTTTCCGGAAAATATAATGTACCTGAAAAAGGCCCGCTTATTTTTGTGTCAAATCATCAGAATGCTTTGATGGATCCCCTTGCCATAATAGTTTTGACAAACAGGCAACCTGTCTTTCTTGCCAGGTCTGATATTTTCAGTAATCCAGTTAAGGCGAAAATTCTTAATTTTTTCAAGGTTATGCCGGTTTACCGAATAAGTGACGGCATTGACACACTGGAAGGGAACAGGCAGATTTTTGCCAGTACGGTTAAGGTTCTGCTTCGTGGCGGTGCGATAGGCATTATGCCCGAAGGTACCCACAGTGGGCTTAAAAGATTGCGTCCTTTGAAAAAAGGTTTGTTCAGGATTGGATTCAATGCCGTTACTGAAACTCCCGGTGGACTGGATGTCAGAATTGTGCCTGTCGGGCTCGATTTCAGCAACCATTACAGGTTCAGGGAGGATATTGTTGTCAATATCGGTGAGCCCATATCCCTTAACAGTTATATGCCGCTTTTCAATGAACATCCGCAAAAAGCTATCAATTCCGCAAGAAAGGATCTTGCCGCCGGGTTGTCTGATTTGATCATTGATGTTAAAAACAGTGAGTTTTATGATAGTTATATTCTGGTTTCAGATATAGCAGTTGCATGTGCTGCAAAGAAAAAAAACAAAAATTTTTCAGCGCGGGATAATTTTCAGATAAAAAGGGCTGTAATAAGAGCTGTTAACCAGGGTGAGAAAAATGATAAAAGATGGATTGAAAGTTTAAGGAATGCTGCTGGCGAACTAAAAGAGTACCTTGACCGTTACGGATTGAATGCCTCCGTTTTCAACCATTCAATCCGGACATTGAATATTGCTGTTCGGTTTTTTTTGCTAACGGTACTTCTTCCTGTTTTTGTAGTGGGTTTTGTCTCCCATATAATACCATATCTGTTAATACATTTGATTTTAAAAAGATTGGAAGATCCTCAGTTTATCAGCTCCTGGAAGTTTGTTTCCGGGTTTTTTCTGATACCCCTTAATTACTGCCTGATTGGGGCACTGCTTCTTTCTTTTTATCCTGCTAAGGTTGTTTTCCCCTTTATCGGTGTACTGTTTGTGTCGGGACTGGCCGCCTGTTACTATAAAAGAAAGCTCAGTCACTTTTTTAAATCTCTCCGGCTGTTTTTGTTGAAAAAAAGGAGAAAAGAGGCCTTTTCAAAAATCAATTTTTTATACGGGGAAATATGCAGTCTGCTCAAACCTGTTCTGAAGGGGGTGGGATAAGAAAACAAAATACCCCGGCCTGCTGAACCGGGGTATTATTATATGTAATAAAAAATAGGGGCTTTCCTGCATATTAATCTGCGGCTTGCATTCTTTGGGCAACTTCTTCCACTTCATTGAATACACGCATAAAGTTACCTGACCATATTTTTTCAATTTCTTCCTTGGTGTATCCGCGCCTTACCAGCTCCAGGGTAATATTTCCCAATTCGGTCACATCGTTCAGATCTTCAAGACGTCCGCCGCCGTCAAAATCGCTTCCAATAGCAACGTGCTCAATTCCTGCAACTTCCACAATATGGTCAATATGATCTACCAGGTCGGAAACAGTAGCAAGTACACGCGGGTATTTTTCATTTACCTCATTCCATTCTTCCCTTGCCTGTTCCATTTCCTCGTCAGTGAGACCTTCGAAATCATCCCACTTTTCGCGAACGGCAGCTCGTGCCGAGTCGCGCTCAGGGGTAGGAGGACTCTCAGCAACAAATGAGCTTACAAAAGTTACATGAACCACACCGTCGTTTTCGGCAACCTTTTTTAACAATTCGTCACTGAGGTTGCGGTTGTGGTCATGTACCGCCCTGGCATTCGAGTGAGTTGCCAGAACGGGAGCTTCGGTAACTTCCAGCACGTCCCTTACCGACTGGTCAGCTATGTGGCTTATGTCCACAATCATTCCCAGCTTGTTCAATTCCTCAACTATTTCCTTTCCGAATTCAGAAAGACCCTCGTGAGGAGGTTCGGAACTGTCGGTGGAGGAAGCACATATTTGGTTATGACTGCTGTGGGAGAGTGTCAAATAGCGTGCACCGAGATCATAGTACTTATGAAGACGGGAAATATCCTTTCCGATAGGATACCCGTTCTCAACTCCTATATAAATTGCCCGCTTGCCTTTTTCCTCAATATCGTATGCATCATCTGCAGTCAATGCTAATTCGGCCATTTCAGGATAGTCTTCCACAGCTTCGTGAATGACATCAAACAAATCGAGTGCTCTCTCATGAGCTGAATCATATCCTTCCTGTGTAAGTTCTCCCTGGGCAAGGTATACAATAAAAAAAGCAGCATCCAGTCCACCTTCCTCCATTCTCGGAAAATCTACCTGAGGCCCCTCATCGCTTGGATTCCGTTTTCCAAAATCATAGTCTCCCCGCAAAGCCAGCAAAGGAGTGTCGCAATGAGTGTCAACGGTCAGTACCTGATCGTGGATCTCAGCGGCTTTCTGTTCTTCCGACACTTCGCATGAAGGGGAAAGAAAAAGAAAAATAGTTAAGATCGGTAAATAAAAAATGTTCGAATAGCGCATAGGTAAAATTTTTTTGTTTATATCTCTTGTTTTTTAAATATAACCGGAATTTAATACTACAATCCTGGATTTTTTATAGCCGTACAGCCTGGACTGACCCGGCTTTTGTTTAATATGCCAAATTAATAAAAAAATATATAATATTTGAAAAGCTGACAATTATATTTCCGGATTTGCGAAGCGATCCAGCAACGACTGATCCTCAATCTCTTTGGAAAGGGAGGTTATTGTCTCCATTGGAACATCGAAAAGATCCAATATCAGGAGGCCGTCAAGAGCATTGTTAAACTTCGGGTCAATGTTGAAACCAATTATTTTACCGCTTGTTTTAAGGTATTTTTTCAGTAAAACAGGTATTTGGTAATTGCTTGGTTCGATATCCCTGATGAGCTTGTCGAGTTTGGAGATATCACCCGATTCGCCGAGAACCGCACCTGCATCTATATTGCCGGCTTTTACCCTGAAATTGTTTCTTGCCTTTATATATTTTGCCAGATCCTCATTGTAGAAATTGGCTTTAACAAAATCTATGATTACTCTTTTTGAAAAGTTTGAAAATCTGCTGCTTATACTGACCGGTCCGATCAGGTACCTGTAATCCGGATTTTTAATCAGAAAGTAAAGAATGCCTTTCCAAAGCAGGAACAAAGGCATTGGTTTTTTCTGATATTCATTAATTATGAATGACCGTCCCAGTTCCAGGGATTTTCTGAGTACCGGATGGATTTTTTTATTGATTTTAAACAGAGTATGGATATAAAATCCTTTTACACCGTATTTGCTCATTATTTCATCCCCTTTTCCTACCCTGTAGGCCCCGGCAATTTTGCGTGCTTTGTTGTCCCATAAAAAGAGATGGTTATAATATAAGTCAAATTCATCAATGTCAATTTTTCTGTTGGTACCTTCTCCTACATCCCTGAAGGTTAACTCACGCAACCTGCCGATTTCGGTTGTAATATTTGGCATTGCCATTGAAGGGGCACATAAAACAGAAAAATTTCCGCTATTGAACAAAAGGAAATTTTTTTTCAGGTGTTCTATCTCCCCGGTTATTTTTTCTTCCGCTACAGGCGGGATAACAGACTCTTCTTTCGGCGCCCGTTTAAGAGAGTAGTTAAAGAATTTTTTCACCTCCATCGCTGTGCCCAGAGTGTAGGTTTTTGCTCTTAAAAACCTTCCGTAACGGGAAATATCGTTTATCTCATTTTGTTCTTTGACTGGAATGGGAGATCCTATACGGATTTTTATCACCTTTTTTTTCTTGTTGAAAAGTTCTGATGGGAGCCTCACCGTTCGCAGCATCGGATGTATAAGCCCCAGCATGTGAAATATGCGGCTGTTGGTTCCCTGGAAGTAAACAGGAACAACGGGAACTTCCGATTTTTTAAGCATTTTTAGCAGGGGGTATTGCCATTGGCGGTCGGTAACTTCCGTCCACTCTTCATTGTAACTTGAAACCATACCGGCGGGGAAAACCCCGAGCGGCTTTCCTTCATTTAAATGTTTATATGCTTCCTTTATACCCGACATGTCAAGTTTACCTTCTTTTTCCGGTTCAATCGGATTTGAAGGCAGAACATGTTTTTTTACCGGCTCTATCCTTTGAAGGAGGAAATTACCCAGGACCTTGAAATCCGGACGGATCTCCGAAATTATCTTTATCAGCAGCAGCTGGTCTATACCTCCATAGGGGTGATTTGAAACAGTGATGAAAGGACCGGTTTTGGGAAGCTTTTCAAGCTCCTTTTCATTTACTTCAAATTTAAGTCCAAGCTCATTTATTATTGCATCGATAAAACTTACACCGTCAATATGACAAGTTTTGGAGTAAAGCTTGTTAATTTTGTTGAATTTCAAAACGAGCATTAAAAACCTCGAGAGGCTTTCCCCTCCAAGGTTTTTAAGTTTTGCCATTTTGAAAACATCTTCCGAGTCTATAAGTTGCATCTGTACAAAAGTGTATTTAGTTGTCTGTTTAACAGTGTTTTACAATTCTGTTTCAGGATTTTCACTTTTTGAGTTGGGAAAAACGGAGTTATCCGGGGTTAAACCCGGAAGTCAGCAACAGGGCAACAAATGCAACAACGCCCGAAAACACTATAATTGCTCCTGCAATTTTATTCAGCCACCACAATCCTTTTAATCTGAATTTTTCTTTAAACAAGTTGACTATGCTGGAGAGAAAAAACCAATAAAGTGAAGCTCCCAGCAGAATTCCAGATAAAAGAAGCGCCGAAGCAAAAGGGGTGCTTCCCTCGGGAAGGAGTCCCAAACCGGCAAAAGCGGCAATAAAGAGAAAAATAGCAATAGGATTGGTAATTGTAATAACGAACACCGAGAGAAAATCTTCAATCAGGTTGTTTTTTTTGAAACGGTTTTTTCTCATTTGAACCACCGGGTTGGCATAAAAAATCCTGAATCCCAGAAAAATCAAAAATACGATACCTGCTGTACGGATTAAAAACTGTTGTTCCTCCACAAAATTTATTATGAATGTAAGTCCGAGAACGGCAACAAGAGCTAAAACGGTATCTGCCGTAGCTGCACCCAAGCCTGAAAAAAAACCGGATATCCTTCCTTTGCTCAACGTACGCTGAACACACAACACCCCGATTGGTCCAAGAGGAACAGATGCTATGATTCCAATAAGGATCCCTTTTAAGAGTACTATTAAAGGCATTTGACCTCCACCGGATTTAATAATTGATTTTCATTATTTGTAAAAACAACCACCGGCAGAAATAGACGTTTAATATATCCAAAATATTGTATTGCATCATTTATATTCCGCTATTTTTTATCATCAGCCTGGGTTCCATCATCTCTGTCATTGCATTACGTATACCTTCACGGCCAAATCCTGAATCTTTAACTCCCCCGTAAGGTGTATGATCCATTCTGAATGTGGATGGGTCGTTGATCATAACACCCCCCACCTCGATATTATTGAATGCATAATTCATCTCATCCAGATTGTTTGTGAACACTCCGGCCTGCAACCCGAATTCTGAGTCGTTGACCATATTGACAGCCTCCTGGAAATTTTCATAAGGTTCCAAAACAACAACCGGCCCGAATATTTCCTGTGCACAAACCTTCATCCCGGGTTTTGTGTTTGTCAGAACTGTCGGCTCAATATAGAGTCCGTTTCGTTTGCCGCCGCATAAAACGGCGGCTCCCTCTTCGGTGGCCTCCTTTATCCATGATTCGACCCTTATGGCATTTTCCTCGTCTATCAAAACTGAAATATCTGTTTCCGGGTCGGAGGGATCACCACCTTTTAACTTCTTAATCCCTTCAACAAATTTTTTAGTAAAACTGTCAAAGCTGGATTTATGAATGAAAATACGCTGTATATGTATACAAACCTGTCCGGAGTAAGCAAATCCACCTGCAATGCACTTTTTTACGGCCATTTCCAAGTCTGCCGAAGGGGTTACAATTACACCGGCATTGCCTCCAAGCTCAAGGGTCACCTTTTTTTTACCCGAATTTTCCTTCATCTTCCACCCCACACTTGGTGAACCTGTAAAGCTCAATTTTTTAAAACGCTGGTCAGTGATAAGCTGATTGCCCGACTCCCTGTCCATTGGCAATATGGAAACAGCCCCTTTTGGAAGGGAGGTGAGATGAATTATCCTTGCAAGCTCGAGAACCGAAAGGGGTGTCGAACGTGCCGGTTTCAGCACTATGGTATTGCCCGATGCAATAGCCGGAGCTATTTTGTGTACGGCAAGGTTAAGTGGAAAATTAAACGGGGATATTCCGGCAACAATACCCACGGGGAAATATTTTACAATCCCTTCTTTACCTTTGCCTCCCGGTGTCCAGTCAACCGGCCAATACTCACCCTGCATCCGCTTTGATTCCTCGGCAGCTACGGTAAATGTCTGTGCTGCCCGGTCGATCTCCACCAGTGCATGTTTTATAGGTTTGGCCGATTCCATTGATAAAACCGACGCCAGATGACTTCTGTTAGATTTTATTTCTCCTGCTATTGTTGTTAGAATGCGGTATTTTTCGAAAGAGGGCAACCGGGCCATTTCGTTCTTCACTCCTGTGGCTTTTTCTATTGCCTCATCCAACTCTTTAGTGCCGGCAAGGAAAGTTTTTGCAAAGGTTTTTCCGCTGTATGGACTGGTAACCTCCAGCGGGGTGTCTGTTTCGGTAAACCGTCCGCCTGTGTAAATTTTATATTCGTTCATGACCTGTATATTTTTATGTAAATTTAACATTTTTCATTTTTTAATACACAGGAAGCCAAATTAAAACAAAGAGAATGAAGTTTAAAACATCTTGTATTGCGGAGGGGAAAATGTGCCGTAAATATTTGTATACTTTATCGCTGGCAGGGGGGATAATGGCGGGTTTGCCCTGGAACGGGGTGCCGGGGGTTTTACTTTTCGTTGTTTTCATTCCCCTTTTTATAATAGTTGAAAAATACTCCCGTGGCTTAAAGGAAGGTGCTTTTTCATTGTTCCCCTACGGGTTCATCTTCTTTGCCGCCTGGAATGCAACGGCTGTTTGGTGGTTGCCGGTCATTGATCTTATTGGCGGGCTTACTGTTATTTTGCTCAATGTTACATTGATGTCTTTGGTTTTCACTCTTTTCGTCTTTACAAGACAAACAGCCGGTGAACGTTCCGGATATGCTTCTTTTGTTATTTTTTGGCTTGCATATGAGTATATATTGCTTTGGGGAGATCTCTCATGGCCGTGGCTTCATCTTGGAAACGGTTTTGCCGGCAACATAAAACTCGTCCAATGGTATGAGCATACCGGAGTTGCCGGAGGATCCCTCTGGGTATTGCTGGTGAATGTGATGCTTTTTTCCCTTTGGCGCCGATCTACTGCAGGCGGTTACTTAAGGGGGTGTATAGTGCAGGCTTGTTTGCTGTTATCAGTTATTGTAATTCCGGTTATAGTTTCATATAATATTTTTTCGCGTTATAATGGAAATAGTGATGATAACATAAATGTTTTTCTGCTGCAGCCAAACCTTGATCCCTATACCGAAAAATTTGACGAGCTTAGTCTCCGCGGGAGGGTGAAGGACCTGACCGGGCTGGCTGAAGATATGCCAGGTCCTCCGCCGGATTATGTCATTGCTCCTGAAACAGCCGTTGATAGTGTTTGGCTGCAAGAGGAGAACATTCATCTTAACCCTTTAAAAAATTATCTGGGGGAAAACCCCCAAACATCTTTCATACTGGGAGCTACACTTTTTGAAGAGGTTTCATGTCAAAAGGAAGACCATACTGTTCGCTTTGACCCCGATCGCGGAATATGTTTCAGAGTTTACAATTCATCACTTCATCTCGACTTTGAGCACGGAATGGGAGTTTATAACAAAAAACAACTCGTTCCCGGGGTTGAAAACATCCCTTTTCACCGCTATATAACGTTGCCCGGCTTTTTGTCAGTTGATCTGGGCGGTGTTACGGGTATTTATGCAAGGGGTGAAGAGCCGGCCGCTTTTCAGCATCATGAAAAGGAGGTAAGTGCCGGCCAGCTTATCTGTTTCGAATCCCTTTACGGGCGTCTTGCCGGTGGCACTGTTATGGAAGGAGCCGGGTTTATTGCCGTTATAACAAATGACGGCTGGTTTAAAGGCACAAATGCCTATCTTCAGCATTTGCGCCAGTCACAGCTGAGGGCAATAGAGACTCGCAGACCAATAGCAAGAAGCGCCAATACAGGCGTTTCTGCCATAATAAATTCACGTGGTGAGATAACAGCCCATGGCAGGTGGATGGAGCGTACTGTGGTAGAGGGATATGTAACACCCCGCGGGGAGCTTACTTTTTATGTATTAAACGGTGACTATCTGGGCAGAACAGCCTTTTTTTTCTCGATCCTGATTATCCTCTCGGTTGCTTTAAAGCAATATCTGTTAAAGCAAAAACGCCCATCCTCCTTCCGGTGAAGGAGGATCTTGTTACCGGTCTCCTTTTTGACTGTATGCCTCAATTCCCTTGTCAAGATAATCCAGGAAAGCCTGAACATCAAGATTGTAACCGTAGGGTTCGGTCAGCGGCTCCTGGTTATGATCCAGCACTATATTGAAAGGCTGAGTGTTTGTGTTGAATCTGGATATTTGATAATCAAGGTTTTGTTGGCCTATTGTTCTTTTCTCCCTGTTGTCAACCTCGGAAGTGTACCATTCACTCTCGGGAACTCTGTTTCTTTCATCTACATAAAGTGATACTAATATATATTCTTCCTGCAGCTTTTGCAGCACTTCGGGGTCTGACCACACTTTCGACTCCATTTCCTTGCAGTTGGAGCATGCATGACCGGTAAAATAAACAAAAACCGGCCGGTCCATTCTCTCCGCACAATCAAGCGCCTGTTCCAGGTCAAAATAACCTTCCAGTCCATGAGGCTTGTGAAGGAAGTCATCATATCTTGGTTCTTCGCAGTTTTCGGCAAGGGCAGTGCCGCTTTCATCGGTTGTTACCGTAGTGCCTGCCATTGTGCGAAGGTTAAAAGAATGAGTGTGTTCCGGAGGAAGGAGCGAGGAGACTGATTTAAGGGGTGCACCGAACATACCGGGTATTAGATAAACTACAAAAGTGAAGACTGCAATAGCCAAAAAAAGCCTGGGAACGCTGACATGTGAAACTTCACTATCGTGTGCAAACCTGATTTTACCCAACAGGTATAAGCCCAGAAGAAAAAACAGAACAATCCAGAAAGCTATGAATATTTCCCTGCCCAGCAGTCCCAGGTGATAGCTTTGGTCAATAACCGAAAGAAATGTTAAACTAAATGCAAGAACAATGAACCCGAGAACTACTTTAACCGAATTTAGCCACCCCCCGGATTTGGGTAACTTGTTAAGGTAGGAGGGAAAAATAGCCAGCAGAGTAAATGGCATTGAAAATGCCAGGGAAAACCCCAACATACCCGCAACAGGCTCAAGTCCCCCGCCAGCTGCCGCTCTAACCAGTATAGCGCCCACTATGGGTCCCACGCAGGAGAGGGAGACTATAACCAGCGTTAAGGCCATGAAAAAGGATCCGACATACCCGCCTTTGTCGGCTTTTTTATCAGTTTTCGAGGCAAGGCTGGCAGGCAGGCTTATTTCAAACATGCCAAAAAATGAAGCGGCAAACAATAAAAACAAAATGAAAAATATAGTATTCGGCAGCCAGTGTGATGTGATAGCTGCCGTGAAACCTGCTCCGCCGGTCAGCGAGACAAGTCCCCCGATCCCGGTAAAGATTACTATGATAGAAAGGCCGAATACAGTGGCATTCAGTATTGAATTAAGTTTGCCTGACTGATTTTGCATAAAGTATGATACGGTAAGCGGAATTAACGGGAAAACGCAAGGTGTAAGCAGTCCTGCCAACCCTCCCAGGAAGGCTACAAAAAAGATTGTCCATATCGAATCCCTTCTTTCTTCGGCCTGAACCTGAGAAGGTTCTTCAACCCCCGGGATATCTTCGGTCTCTTCGGGTGCTTCCTCCTCTTCCGGCTCCGGAGCTTGCACCGTTTCCTCAACGGACTCTTTTTCTTCGGTTGCTGCAATTTCTTCTTCCGCTTCAGGCTCTTCAGCCGTCTCTTTTATTCCTTCTGAAAGTAGGCTGAAATCCTGCTGTTGCGGAGGAGTGCAACGGGTGTCATCGCAGCTCATGAATTCAACATAACCTTCAATATTAAAGGCCTCCCCGGAAAGCAGCCTGATTTTTTGGGTAAAAACCGCCTCATTACTGTGCAGGTCGAGCTCCATGTCAAAAGTGGGGTCATATTTTCTTTCAGGGGAGCTCTCAGGGGTTATATCACCGATTAATTCGAAATTTTCGGAGTCTTCAAAGTGAAATGTGGTGGGAATGGGGCCACCTTCAGGCACATCGGTTGAATATAAATACCATGTTTCGTCAATACTCGCTGTAAAGACCACTTTGGCCTGATTTTCCCCAATCTCTTCAATTTCAAAATTCCATGTAACGGGTTCCAGTATCTGGGAACTTGAATCGGGGGTAGAGCAGAACCAGGCAAAAAGCAGAATTGGGATAATAAGCTTCATTTTTATTCGCACAAATTAGGGTTATTAAGCTAATATTCAATAATTTATTATAGAATGTCAATTAAATACTTTTTTTTTCTTTTGGTCGTATGAATTTCACATCCATTAAAGCCCCCTAAAAGATGATTTGTTTACATGTGAAATCGACCGCAGGTCAACCCCCATGCTTTATACATGTTTTTTTGTGAGCTTTAGCTCATGGGGTTCAATTGTATTTAGGCTTTGAAGCTTTTAAGACCTCAGCTGGGTTATAACAGAAAAACGAATTATAAGTCTTTTTTAAAAAACGAAAAATAATCATTTCCATTGTAGACTGTGAAACCGCTAAAAATTTTTCTCAGTGTTAATCCTGCCCAATCAGTTCATTTTCCTGGTTATTTTGAATTTTCCGGATCAAGCTCATCACCGGCGGAATCAAAAAAATGATACTGCGTCAAAGCATAAGATACCATCGGCTGCACCTTTATCAGGGAGCGCATGCTCAGGGACCATCTTCTGCTTATCGGCCAGAATCCTTTTTTAAGATATGCGGCAATG
This sequence comes from Bacteroidota bacterium, assembly GCA_003554865.1. Classification (GTDB taxonomy): domain Bacteria; phylum Bacteroidota; class Bacteroidia; order Bacteroidales; family PUMT01; genus PUMT01. Next base: position 17,363 of record PWHJ01000039.1, read on the forward strand.
TATGGATGCGTTTTCAGTATAACCTTTCTGATCTTTTGGGATTCAATGATAGCTCTCAGTTTGTTTTCAATTTCGTCAATGATAAGTATGGTTGAACTGACCTCGCCTGTTCCGTGACAAGAGGGGCATTTTTCAATTGTTTTGATGTTCATCTCCGGTCTCACCCTTTGCCTTGTAATCTGCATCAGACCAAACTTGCTCAAAGGGAGCAGGTTGTGCTTTGCACGGTCGCTGCTCATTGCCTCTTTCATTTTTTCGAAAAGCAGCTGTTTGTTCTGTTCAGTGTGCAGGTCAATAAAGTCCACAACAATAATCCCGCCCATATCCCGCAGGCGAAGCTGCCTTGCAACTTCCTGGGCAGCAATAAGATTTACCTCCAGAGCGGTTTCTTCCTGATTGTTAGTGTTTTTAAAGCGGTTTCCGCTGTTTACATCAATTACATGAAGAGCTTCGGTATGCTCAATTATGAGATAAGCACCTTTCTTACAGGATACAGTTTTGCCGAATAGTGACTTTATTTGCTTTTCTACGCCAAAGTGATCGAATATCGGCGTTTTCCCCGAATAAAGCTTAACTATTTTTTCTTTTTCCGGTGCAATCGAATTGATATACTCTTTCATGTCACGAAAGAGCACCTCATCGTTCACATAAATATTGTTGAACGAAACATTTAGCATGTCACGAAGGATGGCAGATGTGCGGTCAAGCTCCTCAAAAACCAGTTTCGGTTTGTTTGAGCCGCGAACCCTTTCATAGACCGCTTCCCATTTTTTAAGCAGGTTCTTCAGTTCATTGTCCAGAAGCGCAACCTTCTTCCCCTCTGCAATGGTGCGAACAATTACACCGTAGTTTTTCGGTTTTATGCTTTGAAGCAGGCGTTTAAGCCGCAAGCGCTCTTCATTGGAACTTATTTTCTGTGAAACTGATACTTTATCGGAAAACGGAATCAATACAAGATTCCTCCCCGCGATAGAGATTTCACAGCTTAACCTCGGTCCCTTGGTTGATATGGGTTCCTTTGCAATCTGAACCAGAACCGTTTGCCCGGTTGTGAGTACATCGGAAATTTTTCCCTCTTTGTCAATGTCCGTTTCAGGTTTTACTTTTGGCAAATAAGGTGGTTTCCCCTTTTTGCCCTGCATTTGCTGAATTGTTTTATTTAGTGTTCTGAACTGCGGACCAAGGTCCAGATAATGAAGAAAAGCATCCTTTTCATAACCTATATCAACAAATGCGGCATTCAGTCCGGGCATTATCTTTTTTACCTTACCCAGATAAATACTGCCTACCGTAAACTGAACGTTACTTTTTTCTGTGTTTAATTCTGTTAGCTGTTTGTTCTCTAATAAGGCAATTACAATTTCGGAGGAAGAAGCATCAATAATTAATTCTTTACTCACAGTTCCCTTTAATATTAGTAATAAGGACAATCTTTCAGGTCCGAAACGATTTAAAACATAATAAACCTAAAGAAAAAGATTCTTTAGGTTTATTTAATAACTTGAATGGAAAGAGGATAACTTTCAAAATGAAGCTAACCTATTTCCTTTTTTTGTGGCGATTCTTCCGCAAGCGCTTTTTACGCTTGTGGGTAGCCATTTTATGTCTTTTTCTTTTTTTTCCGCTTGGCATAGTATGTTTCTGTTCTTATAAATTTTAAATTTTATTTTACATAAGTCTTTACCTTGTTAACAAAAGCCTTAGAGGGCTTAAAGGCAGGAATATAATGCTCGGGTATTATAATTGTAGTATTTTTCGAAATATTCCTGGCTGTTTTCTTTGCCCTTTTCTTCACTATAAAGCTTCCGAATCCACGCAGGTAAACATTGTCATTATTTGCAAGAGAGTCCTTTACTGTTTCCATAAAAGCCTCAATGGTCTTTTGGACAGTAACTTTTTCTATTCCGGTGTTTTTGGAAATTTCGTTTACAATGTCTGCTTTAGTCATTTTTAAAAAACTTTAGTTATCAAATATATAGAGTTATAATTTTGTTTTGACCTGCAAATATATATCATTTGCAAATATTTATGAAATTACTGAAGATTAATTTAATAAATACTTGCAAAAATAACATTTTTTTGCAAAACAATGTATTTTAGATAAATACTGTTTACTGTAAAAATAAGCTAAAACTTGGGGCAGGGAACCGCACCTACTCTGTTTCTTAA
>PWHJ01000205.1 GCA_003554865.1 Bacteroidota bacterium
CTTCGTGTCGGTGAAATTCTTGAAAAACAAAAGGAAATTTATGAAAAATTGGGTGTTGATCCGCCTACCTCGTTATGAGTAGGCGGGAATCCAGGAGAAATGGGAGATACAAATGTTGCCCTGCTCGGAGAAGCTGAGATTGAAGGATTGGGAACCTTTTCATTCTCTCCTGAGGAAGTAGAAACACTACGGCCGGATATTTTTCAAAAGGGGCACTTTTCCCTTTTTGACGTACTGGTTCACCTGCACGAGAACCAGGATATTGAAATGGAATACCATTTTGATGAAACAATGAATACGCTTGTCATTGACTCACTGCACCGGCACAGCGACTGGTGGTACAGCGCCTATTATGACGGCGGTTGGACAGAAGCCAGTGTTTTTCGCATGGACCATTACCCTTACAAGGACGGCATGTTTCTCTCCTTTGTTCATGCTTCCCAGGAATATTTGGATTCAATCCATGAGACTTATCGTGATGAAATAAAGCGCAGGCAAGAGAACAACAAAGAGTTGATTGTCGAGGAAGTCATTATTCGAGGTAAAAACACAACGCTGCGCTTTGAGAATGTTGAGGTTAAGCCCCATGGCTTGAGAAATGATATTCTGCAGCCGGATATTATTTCTGCAATAGACGTAATTTTGTCCCTGGGGGAGGCAGGAAAGATCAGTTATGACCTCCAGTGGTACGAATCCATTGGCACAGCTGAAATTGTGAAAAGTTACTGGGTAAACCGTATCAATGAAGACGAAAGTGCCGGGCGCTGTGGCTTTGTATACGAAGCAGGAGCGGAAAGGTTCCGTTTTTTCAGAGGGAACCATAATCACATTCCTTCCGATGTTCGGGCAATTAATTCACCGGAATACGTGGAATACTTTTGGATTTGCATTTAATGGCATCAACATATAGCATCAAAATGCCTTACTGGCCATTATGCAGGAAATTATATTTCAAGACCCGACCCCTTCTTGGGTTTGAAAGTAAAATAGGGGCTGTCTCAATTACTCTTGAGACAGCCCCCTATTACGTGCCTCTAGTATTCTTCTGCAGGATAAGGCATCATATAATTTGGCATGAACTCATAGTCGATCCCTGGAGTTACTTCATGTGCCATATCAGGCATCGGCCCACCGTCCAGGTTGAAGGAAGTCCGGGCAGTATGTTTCAGCCAGACTACCTTGTCCGGGTGAAATTCCCCGTCATCAACAGAAACCAATTCATGGTAATGGACATAGCCTTCTTCAGCATACTGTTCTGCTTTTTCTTCCGTCCATTCGTCAATGATGCCGTCCACCGTATAAAGCAGTTCTCCGTCAGAAGCGTCTGAAGACCACCATTGTTCTGCCCCCATTGGCCCGGCATTGAAATGGAGGCCGGCAACTCTGTTGGGTCCTGTCCTTACCCATTCATGGCCGGGAACGTCAAGAGCTTCGGCTCCTTCCTCAATGGGTGGTCCATCAAGATAGTAATCATCGCCATCAACATTGAGGACAATACCACTGTGAAAACCTTCCCTTGAAGGCGATACAATTTCTACGGTTCTATTTTTCGCATCCCAACTTACGTCAGCCCCGAAGCTTTCCGCAATAAACCGGACGGGAACCATCGTTCTTCCATCTGTAATTTGCGGTTCCACATCAGTTTCAATGTAATTTCCGTCAATATTAATGGAAATTACATGCGCTGCAGAATAAACAACACTACTCAATAGCAGTAAACTGATTAATGTCATTCCCAAAACAATAAATTTGCGACTCTTCAAGATTAAGCACCTCTTTGCTCATATTTCTTAGTAAAATAAACACCAAACTTAATCACTTACTACTCCCTTTTGACAACCGCCTCGTAAGAATTATTACAACCCTGCTATTTATGACCTCCTTTCTTTCCTATTATGAACATTGAAAGGTATATTTACTGATACCACCCCCTCAGATGGCTTTAGATGGCTTTCTCAATATTATCAAATACTGCTCTAAACATATATGACAGCAATCTTTTTGAGCAAACTGATTATCTTCAATATTTCAATAATTAGAATACGATGACCTGGCAACTTTTTGATGGAAGGCTTTAATTATAGTTAAAACTATTAAATTAATTATGTTTATTTATGCTATTGACTCCATAAATTAATTAGACTATAATATGGCATGATGCTTATGCTGCCTCTCAATCAAAAATTCCAAAACCATTCTTTGGCCTTTTTCGCTATGATATTAGTCGTTTAACCAATTTTATTGGACATGATATGCTAAAGAAAAAGAAAAAAGATCTCAACAAAAAGGGAAGGGCAAACTATAACAACGGTTGTAACTCCAGCTAAGAGTTAATGTGCTGGCAGTATGAGGAATAGCTTTAAAAAGGGATCAAGTTAAGTGTAAATAGTTTCCTTATTTTGTGTGTTTATTTTGGTTTTAGGTGCTATGGTTATCTTTGCAGGATGCGCTAATGATCCGGGGGTTTCTGAAGAAGTAGGATCCGGTTTTTACTGGAGCCATGGTGAGCTGCTAGATGGTGACTACAGAGGTGCCTATGTTCATGCGGCTGGGAATGTTGTGGTTGTACAAATCACAATTGAAGACGGGGTAGTAGTTGATACATCTATTAGAGACATGACTTATTCTGATATACGTTGGGACCCCGATGGCTCAGAGATGGCGGACGGCTCGGAAATACCGGAAGACAATCAATGGATGGTTTTAGCAGGAAAAGAGGGCATAGATGAATTGGCAGAACAACATGATCAAGTTCTTTTATATTTAGAAGGTGCAGAAGGTTTAGAAGGTTTAGAAGGTTTAGAAGAAATCAGAGAGAGAACGAAGGAAATGGAAGGAAATCCAGGTGAAGATACAGGCTTGTATAAGTTCATTGAGCCTAAGGAAGTAGAAGGCGCAGAAATAGATACATTTACTGCTGCTACTATTAGATCCGATAAGGTTGGATCCGCTATACGTGACGCCATTAATAGAGGAAGATACAGATAATAATTTTTGGTTCCCCTATTCCGCTCGGCCTCAGAAAATTTTATTTTTCATCTTATTGACCGCTAGAATGCAGTTTAAGAAGCTAATAGGGCTTTAAAGCATAGTATTGGCTATAAAGGGGTCAGGTCTTGAATTATCACTTTTTTTTGTGGGTCACGATTTCTTTGGCCAAATCTTTGACGGTCGACGGTAAACTTTTCTCCTTCTGGTTGAAAGAAAAGCTTAATAAAAAGGATGTGGGGTCATAACTTGCTACTCGTACACCTGCCCCCCCTAAAAGAATATTCCCTCTTTTCCGGCAATTATACCAATAAACTTACTAACTGTCAAATTGGATTTTCTCTATGAACCGGCGAGAACATGTTTATGGCAAGGTGGAGAAAGTAACCGACCTGCTTCTATCTAATCTTGTATTAATATAAATAAAAATGAGAATATTGCTAATAGGTTTCTAAGCACTTCCTTTAGTAATATTTAGATGTAAGAAAAATTACCATAAAAGAGATTGACTGAACCCAGGCAAAAGTTTGGCCGGACAAAGGTTACCATAAGAACTGAGCTGCTCGAACAGAAAGTTGCCGGTATAATTGTTAGCCTTTTCCACATATTTTTCGGTAGTTTGCCAGGATAAGCGTTTGTTTTTCCTGCATTTGATACCAGACATACCATAGTATGTAAAAAAACAGGGGATTTTTAGACTTTTTAGTTCCTTGGAATTCTCTTTTTGTTAATATAATCCATTCTGTAGGTGCCCCGGCGGGGAAAATACCGACATGAATAACCGGAAAAGTAAACTTTACTACCGACAGTCAAGGTCGGAATCAATATTAAATACAGGGAGGTAAAATAATGAATCAACATCTAAGAACAGTGTTAATAATCGGTGGCATCATTGTGGCTATCCTTATTATTTTGTCTGTAGTCCTTGCATATTTCTGGGTATGGCAGGGGGATGGTTACGGTATGATGGGCCCTGGTATGATGGGAGGATTTGGAGGTATGTTTTTCATGCCTATTGTGTGGATAGTTGTTCTCGGGCTTATTATTTGGGCAGTGATAACGGCAATCCAAAGCCCGGGGGAATCGGATAGCACTGCCCACAAGACGGACTCACCTCTGGAGATTCTTAAAAGAAGGTATGCCCAAGGTGAGATAGATAAAGAAGAGTTTGAAGCGAAAAAGAAAGACCTTGTTTAAAGGTGGGGTGTATAACTTGAAGAAGACAATATTTGCGCCACTTTTCGTGGCGCTGGCCGTTTTATTGGGACTGACTGTCTATATGACTTTCCTGGTGCTCAGTAGCGACACTCCGCAGAGGGCCCAACCTTCTGTGCCCGAGGATCAACAAGACCTTCAGTTTGGACCAGGTCCAGGAAGGGGAAGGGGAAAAATGGGCCCTGGGATGATGGGCCCAGGCGATAGGCCAAGGCAGATGGGAGCTTTTGTAAATAGCGAATATGATTTCCTAGTACACATGATTCCCCATCACGAAGAAGCAGTTATCACTGCAAGAATATTAAAGGAAAACACAAATAATGAAGAAATGAAAAAGTTTGCTGAAGACATTATTAGATCCCAAAGTGAAGAAATTGAGCTAATGACCACCTGGCTTGAGGACTGGTATCCTGAAAAAGAGCATGATATTGGTTACCAGCCCATGATGCGAAATCTTGAAAACTTAGAGGATGACGAGCTGGACCAGGTTTTTCTCGAAGATATGATACCTCATCATATGGAGGCTGTAATGATGTCTCAACAACTTCTTACCCAGGGATTGGCAGAGCATGAAGAAGTTGCATC
>PWHJ01000106.1 GCA_003554865.1 Bacteroidota bacterium
ATGTTTTTCTCACTGTTGCTTCTTATCATTACAAACAGGCCCGGGTTGATAATTCTTCGCAGGCTGTTTGATTCACACACAAAAAGAGAGCTGCGGTCAACCTTCTCAAATAAGCTGCTCAGCGCCTCTTTTATATACCGGTCCCTTGCACTTACAAGGAAAGCTTCCCCGGCACCCGCCCTTAACATTTTCGAAGTATCCTTGTCAGAACCCCTGTCGGTTTCCTCGAGTATGGAATAGCGCTCAATTCCATCCAAATCATGCTTACCATGAAAGGATTCCCCGCCGGGGGAAACGGAGGTAACTTTGACCGCCACCAAAGGTCCCTTGCAGGCAAAATGCTCTATAAGCCTGAGAAGGAAGGTGGTTTTGCCGACATTACGGCTTAACCCGCCTACAATAAGCATATTTGGCAAATTTGTTTCCATAGTAGCAAATTGTCAACCGGGTATAAATTTAACCGCCGAAGCCTTGAAGCTAACCCACACTTTACTTCCCGGCTCCAGCTGCAAGTTGCTGACAGACTCTTTGCTGACAAGAGCAGACAAGGTTACCCCGATATCCACAAGCACTTCCGTTCCAACCCTTGCAGGCTCCAGTGCAATTACCCTTCCCGGAAAAGAGTTTGCCGCACTGGATTCCCATCTCTTTTCACTTATTATCAAATCCTCCCCTCTTACGGTTATATAACCAGCTCCTTCCGGCTCACCGGTAAGAACAGAAACCTCCCCGCCGTCAAATAAGAACTTTTTCATTGAATCCTTACCATCTCTCAGCTCGCCGCGGAAAAAATTTCTTATCCCGACAAAGTTAGCAACAAATTCCGACTTTGGCCGGGAAAACACCTCCGGGGCTTTACCGGTCTGGACCACAGAGCCGTTTTCTATCACCCCAATGCGGCTTGCAAGCAATGCCGCCTCTTCATAATCATGTGTAACGTGAACAATGGTTTGTCCATTTGCATTTATTTTTCTCAGCAGGGAACGAAGCTCCCTGCGAAGCTGAACATCAAGAGAGGAAATAGGCTCGTCAAGCAGCAGGCATTGAGGTTTAAGGGCCAAAGCCCTGGCAAGCGCAACCCTTTGTTTCTCTCCGCCCGACAGATTTGCAGGGTTACGCTTAAGCAATTTTGTAATATTGGTCATATCGGCCAGCTCTCTCACTCTTCTGTCAATCTCACGGTCGTTTAATTTAAGCGACCTAAGTGGGTAGGCTATATTTTTGAACACATTCATATGAGGGAAAAGAGCTGCATCCTGAAAAACCAGTCCAACCCCCCTTCTCTGCACCTTTTCCCTTGAAATATCCTTACCGTTAAGCATAACAACACCCGAAGCACCAGGTATCAGTCCGCCGATAATCTGCAGTAACACCGATTTACCCGCGCCCGAGACACCCAGCAACACAAAATACTCCCCGGGGCCAACTTCAAAATTGACCCCATTGAGCTCAAACTTCCCAAGTTTAACAGACAGATCCTTAACCGTCAGCATTTTCATATTTTGTTGAAAGCATTCGCAAAAAAACAAAAAACACAAGACACACACAGATAAACACCACCGCCACCGGTCTTGCATATGAGAGGCCGAAAGAGCCAAACCTTTCATATATGAGCACAGGGGTTATCATGGGATGATATGCAACAATCACAACCGCACCGAATTCGCTCATACCGCGTGCCCACATCATTATCAGTCCGGACAGTATAGAGCGCCATGCAAGCGGCAGACTCACAGTAAAAAAAACCCTGGCGGGTGAGGCCCCAAGGTTCAAAGCCGCTTTTTCAAGCTTTTCCGGAACGGCCAAAAATCCGTCCCTTGCAGCATTTACAAGAAAAGGTATACTAACAAAAGCCATTGCAAGAATTATCCCTGCCGGAGTGCCCACAAAACTGAGTCCCAGATGATCACCAAGCCGGCCCACTGCCGTATCCCTTGCCACAAATCCCAGTATTGCTATTCCTGCCGCGGAATGGGGTATAACAACTGGTATATCGATAATGGCAGATATCACCCTTTTTAAAGGAAATTTTTTTCTTGCCAGTATCCATGAAAAAGGTATTGCAGCCAGTGCAAAAATAAGTGTGGCCAGCATTGAAGTCCACAATGTCAGCCATATACTTCCTGCCACCTCCTTTTCCATGGCCGTGTCAAAAAACTCGGCGGGGGAAGTTTCAAGGAACATACCCGCAAGAGGGGCAATTACGAACAACAGGAGCAGTCCCCCGAGAAAGACAAAAAAAAGCTTTAATGGCTGAAACCCTGTCATAAATTATATTTTACACTGATTTGCAAAAAAATTATAGTTAGCAATTACTATCCCTTACTGAACTCCTTAAGTTTATAAAAGCCTTTATAAAACCAGGAGTTTTCATTCTGCCGGCAATACAAACTTTTTAAGTGGCTGCGGTATACTTTCATATGTATCGGTGCGGGAGGGAACCATTGGATTCTGGCCGTTCTCCTCAAGTATTTTCAATCCTCTTTCTTCACAGAGAAAAAAATCTACAAAAGAGATTGCCAATTCCTTGTTTTCGGTTTTATGGGGTATGGTTATGCCGTATACCATAGCCTCTCCCGTTTCAGTTATAGTCTCCCCGGGTCTGGCGCCCATTACCTCGGCTTCCGCCCGGGAATACCACTCGTTTAAGTCCGGGTCCCTGAGATTCAGCTTATCGGGAAGTATCAGATATTTAAGTCCATGCTGCTCGGCAACTGAACGGTAAAGAAAAATATAATCAAGCGCATTTTTCTCAAGCAATGCAATAAGGTCTGTCTCTTTGGGCCTTATCATATTCCGGTGGCGCGAGAGTATTTCTTCATCAAGCCCCGGTTTGTCGTAATAAATGGCTGCAAGCTTTGATGTGAGCACCGCCCTCACCCCGCAAGGGTCCGAATCCGGATCGGAGCGGCCGTAAGTTACATCATCCCTGAGCAGTATTTCATGCCAGTTGGAAGCATTTATCTCATCCGAATAGCGGGAATCCGAAGTATAGACGATTGACATTTCGTTGCCGGCAAAGGGAATATTCCAGGAAGCATGCCCGGGTATAAGAAACAAATCTATCACCCTGTAATCGGCCGAAATATAAACATCGCATGGCGTGTCAAGCTCACTGATCCGCCTTGCACCGGCCTTACTGCCCCAGGCCTCGGTAAGGATTCTTACTCCGGGGTTTTCCTCATTGAACGCCTTAACCACCTCCTTTACCGGTACAGTGAGGCTGCCTGCATGAATAATCCTTAAAGTGCTGTCGGCCTTTCCTTCACCTTCAGCTCCCGAACAACCAACAAATAAAGAAAAACCGCAAAATAAAAAAGCAGACAATATGGATGCTGCAATAATATTTTTAACTCTTTTTGTCATTTCAAACATTTTAAAAACCCTCCTGTCACGATCATATAAACAAATTTATTAAGCAGCCGGCTCCTATATTCGGTCAAACAATCAGATTTAAAATTTGATCAAACAAGCTTATTGAAAAAACCGGCTCCTATATTCGGTCAAACAAGCTATTTTGAGATGTACAAAAAAAATCAAACCGTTAAAGTAATATACAAATGCATTTAAGCTTGTTGACTGATCAAAACCGGACATGCAATTTGCATCATATCGGTCTTTTTTAAAAAGCCCGGAAGTACTGGCCGGGCTTTTTATATCATGGCAGAGTAGTTTTAGCTTTCCTGATGAGGCTTAACCATCTCTACAAGTTCAGGAAGGTCCATTCCCAGCTCTTTAAGGCGCTCAATGGTCGGAACACCGTTTTTGGTCCACCCCCTTCTCTGGTAAACAGCATCAACGAGCTGCTCATAGCGATCTTCACGATACTTCCTGTGCAGAACTATTTTTTCCTCAGTTGACTTACCTTCGGGGTCGACTCCGATTTCTTCCTTCAATTGCATATCGTAGCGCTCCTGACGGGATTCGTATTCTTCAACCGTAACCGGTCCTGCGGCACGATAGGGTTGCTTGTCAAATTCACGGGTTCCGTATCCCCTGCGCAGGTTAAATATGCGCTGGAAGTTATAAGCCCTTTCCGACTGGCGTATAAGCTCTTCCTTGCTGAAGGGCCAACCGGTGACCGCATTGAAAATAGTTACGTAATTGTCAACATGCTCGGGAACTTTTGCAGGCTCATCCTGTTCGGCATTATCCTCGGGCTCAATATCATTCCAGCAAAGCTTACAGAAGCCCACAAGCCCGAACCATGTACGGAACAGCGGGAAGTAGTAAAGAGCCTCGGCTTTATCCTCAAAAGTGGGGACCTGATTGTTAACCATATCCATAAATATAAGCCATGCCTCGTCATGCTGCGGCCCTTTGTTGGTCATTGCATAGCCTCCCTGCTGTACAAGTGACTCCTTGGATTTGTAAAGGGAGTATTCAAGACCCTTGTTTTCCATGGCAATATCATTGAGAAAATCAGCGTCTCCCCATCCCTTTTCAATGAACATCTCCTTCATTTTGCGAACTCCCATTCCTGCAATTTTACCAAAACCTTCACCGCGTGCAAGCTGGTGCTGCAGCTCAAGGGCTGCATCAGCATTCCCGAAATTCAATTTCAGTCCGCCAGTCCTCTCCTCATTCAGTATTCCGTTTTCAAAGCAGTCCATAGCAAAACCGAGTATGGACCCCCATGTAATGGCACAAATCCCGTAAGTGTCGCAATAAAAATGAGCTTCCAGAGTAAATAAGGGATCAAATATTCCGACATTCGAACCAAGGGAAGCAGCCGTTTCGTATTCGGGACCGTCAACAATTACTTTTTCCCCCTTGTAGGGGCCTGTTTTAAGCTCAAATTCATCAACCCCGTGCGAGCATGACATGGTACAACCTATCCAGCAACCGTCGAATATGCCTTGTGTAAAGTATTCATCGCGATAAACATCCGAGTGGATCTTGTCGGCTTCGGGGTCGCTTCCATACTTGAAATTGTTAATGGGAAGCAGGTCATAATCGTTCATTATATCCACAATATGAACAGTACCCTTCTTCTTCATCTGCTTGAACTCATCATCTCTCTTCATTTCCTTGTTGAACCTGCGTCCGCGCTCACGTATAGCTTCAAGGTCAACCACATTGTTCTCATTACCTTTAACACCCTCAACTTTTGCAACCAAAGCTTTGATCCTCTTATCCCGGAAGACTGTTCCTATACCTCCGCGGCCTGCCTGTTTAACCCTTACAGCCTTACGCCTCGGATCATAAAAGGAAAAATTAAGCATTCCGATCAGTGAGTTATCTGCAGCATCCCCTGCCGTTACCACACCGATATTCTTCTTGTCCTTTTCATCGTCGGCAAACATTTCAGAGAGCTGCTCAACCAGAATATGAGTACTCTTGGGCTCTTCAGGCGCTTCATAAATTTCAACGACACCTTTTACACCGTCAATATAAAGCATTACATCCCTGTCTGCTTTCCCGGCCATCTCCAGTGCATCAAAACCGGAAAACTTGAGGAACGGTCCGAAAAATCCCCCCACATTCGAGTCCATTACCGAATCGGTCTGAGGAGACAGGGAAACGACAAGAGATTTACCTGCACCGGCATACTGGGTTATTCCACAACAAGGCCCTCCGGATATAATGATCTCATTTTCCGGATCATTCCATTTGGTATCCGGCTTTGTAGCATCCCACAAAAGCTTAAGTCCGTAGCCTCTTCCCCCTACAAACTTCTCCTTCATCATGGGCTCAACATCCTTTGACCTGATAGTGTTATCCGAAAAATCCACAAACAGAATCTTGTCGGTGTAACCCTTGTCAATCGGAGTCTTGCCATACTTAAACTCTTTCAGGAGCTTGTGCTGTTCTTTAATTTTTTGTACATCCATATTAGTTAACTTTAACGGTTTGAAGTTCGGGATTTAAAAGATAAAATTAATCCAATGAGGCACCTTCTAAAATGATTAAAATCATAAACCTGCATAGACTGTTTTTGAAGGAACCTCTAATATACTAAATTTCATTGATATTTTATATTTGGCATTGCATTGACGTTATTCCGGATTTTTTGGATACGTCAAGTATAATGGTATATTTGTAATTTTAACTCGTTTATTGCTTGACATTCAGGGTCACTTGTATAAAAATGCAGGCTCTATTTAAAAAATCAATTCGCATGCAAGATCCGATTGAACATTTCTTGTCGGTTACCGGCTTTGACGCCGGGGAAATCTTAAAAGTCTCCGCAGGGGCAAAATATGCAGCCGTTATGCTCAAAAACGGCCACATAGGTGTATGCGCAACACTTGGCAGAAATGTAAATGCTGATTTACCTGGCACAAATATATCAGATATTTCAAACCGCATTTTGCTTAATGCATATTTCAACGCTAAGTTAAACTACTCTAATGAAGAAGTCTTTGAAAACGACATTTTTGATGAAATAGATTTCAGTGGTTATAAAAACATTGTAATGGTGGGTTTTTTCGGCTCTCTTATTGAAAAATTCAATTCCTGTAACATCCCTGTGGAGATATTCGACCCTGCAAAGCAGTCACCTGAAATTGCCTGCATGGAAAAACAAATTAGTTCCGTTTCAAATGCCGGTGCTATAATCCTTACATCCACCTCGGTTTTTAACGGCACTTTTATAAAAAAAACCTCAGAAGCACCTGCCGGTTGCGACATTTTTCTCCTGGGGCCTTCCGGCACCCTGCACCGGCACATGTTCTCACCGCCCAATATAAAAATGGTTTTTGGTGCGCTTTTTGAACCTTTTGACGAAAAAGTGCTTCAAATAATTGAAAAAGGTTACGGCACTCCCCACTTTTCAAAATATATGAAAAAAGTATTTATAAAGAGATAATAATCAAAACATTATTATTATGAAGCGAATGACTTTTGAGCAGATAAAGGAAAAGTTACAGAAGTTTACAGTCGGGATAGCAGGTTGCGGCGGACTCGGCTCGAATTGTGCTGTTGCTCTCTCCAGGGTTGGAGTAGGCAAGCTTGTTATGGTTGATTTTGACGTTATTGAAGAAAGCAACCTAAACAGGCAGTATTTTTTTTATGACCAGATAGGAGAAAAAAAGGTATTTGCCCTGAAAAGCAACATTGAGAGAATAAACCCCCAAACCAGTATTGAAGCCCACGATACAACACTGACAGAGGAAAATGTACCGGAGATATTTGCAAAATGCGATGTAGTTGTGGAAGCTTTTGACCGTGCAGATATGAAGAAAATGATAGCAGAAACAGTACTGGACAATATGCCGGAAAAACCTCTCGTTATGGGAGTCGGACTTGCAGGATTCGGCGACAACAATTCATTTGGGGTCAAAAAAATGGGAAATTTGTATATTTGTGGTGACGGTGAGACCGAAACCTCTGACGACCTGCCGCCCCTTGCACCAAGGGTCGGCATCGTTTCAAACATGGAAGCGAACCAGGTTATGGAAATACTTTTAAACGGCTTGTAGTATGATGCAAATTAAACTGAACAACAGAGATGAAAAAATTAACGCTAATTATTTGACAGTCAGAGACCTACTGGAAAAGAAAAAGTATACATTTCCCTATTTCATTGTTAAGATAAACGGAAAGCTAATAAAAAAGGAGGAGTACGATAAAGCAGTCATTAATGACGGAGATGATGTTAAGGTATTGCACATGATGGCGGGAGGATGACATGCAGGCCGCATTTGAACATAAAATTACATATCCACCTGGACCGGCCACATTTGAACAAATAATTATGCCCATATTCAATTTTTTGTTATAAATTTGTTGCTGTGGCTTTTATATCAACTAAACTGTGGAAAAAATGAGGAAAATCTGGAACAGGGTTTTACCATACCTCAAAAACAAGTACATCCTTACATTTTTAATCTTTTTCGTATGGATGATGTTTCTCGACTCCCACAATCTTGTTGACCGCTTTTTGTCGATCAGACGCCTGAACAGAATGGAAGAGGAAAAGGAGTACTATTTAAAACGTATTGAAAAAGACTCGGCAAGAATGAATGAGCTGAAAACGGACCGGGAAAACCTGGAAAAATTTGCACGTGAGCAATACCTTATGAAAAAAGAGGATGAGGATATTTTTATAATAGAATTTGAGGATTAATAATTGCCCGTCTCCGTTCAGGTGCGCCATTGCTTCACTTTTGCCCAGCCCCCCATTCTCTGGTTTCTCTTTGCAGCTTCCTGTAAATTTCCAGAAGCTCTTTCGCATTGTTTCTGCCGGTTAACGAAAATCCCAGCCTTTCAGCCAATCCGGCAGCCGCGGATGTTACAGGCACACGGCTGTAGCAACTGTTCTGTGCATAGTTTAAAAACTTCAGCACACGAAGCGAGTTAATCCATGCAAAAAATCTTCTTTTAAATGTCCGCAAGCTTGAAGAATTTGCATTCATTTCTTCAATAGCTTCTGCTAATCTGTTATCAATAAGAAAAGAACGGATGCACAAGGGAAGTTCATTGAGGATTTTTTCAGTCTCATATCTGTCGGCCATATAAAATCTGTCAGATATCTCAATCAGGTTTTTAAGCTCGGCAAAACCGCTGTAAGGATAAGTTCGCAAAACATCTTCTTTGCCGTTACAGAGGCGTTTCATGGCGGGACCTGTTCCGAAAGGGACCCTTGAGGATATCCTTGGAGAAGGAATAACCCTGGTTGAATTGATCTCGGTATAACCACCCTGCTGAATTATTTTCTGCAAAAAATAAAAATCCTCCCCCCCTTTTCTTTTATTCATTCCCCCTTGCTGAACATAAGCCGATGCCCTTACAGCAAAGGCCGATCCTATTGTATGAAAAGCAAAGGGAAAACCTGCAGAACGCAGGGCCTGGACATAATAGCGCAGGTAAAGTTCATACTGGGCAATAGCTTTATATATTGCCGGAGAATAGGATTCCCCCTGGAGAGGATGCTCAAAATATATTGAGCAACCGTTAATTGCTTCATCCCGGAAACACCTGTATATTTCAGAGAAATAATTCCTGTCACAGTCACAGTCAGCATCAAGAGAAACAATCACCCCGTCTCTTTTATCTGTCAAATTAAACCGGTAAACGGCCAGATCCATTCCAATTCTCCGTGCCAGACCCACTCCAAAATCCTTCTCAGGTAAATCCCCGTAAAAAAAAGGATAAACATTAAAAAAAGAGCAGGAATTAAGATTGCTCCATTCCTGCAACTCTCTGAAAGTTCGCCGGTTCCGTGTCAGTACTTCCCTGTCTGAATTGGCCGGAGAATTAACAACCACAAAAACATCGACCTTAACACTTTCTATAGCGGCCTTTTTCAATGAATTCAATACATTTGCTACATCCGGCTCCGAAAAGCAGGGAATAACAACTATAATGTCAGGCGTTTTACCCCTGAATCTAATCTCCGGCAGGGACGGGAGGCGTTTGTCCGTAAAATTATCGGCAAACCCCATATGAGCAACTACCTGTTCCTGGAGTACTTCTCATTCAACCCGTTGATTATATCGTAGGTAACATCCAGATCCTTTTTGCTGTAAAGAACCGCTCCGCCAAAAGTCTGGCTCAGTATAAACTGGTATCCTTTATCCTTGTTATACTCTTCGAGATACTCATATATGCTGTGGTGAATCTGACGATTCATAACCTGTTCCTCTTCCCTTAACTCCTGTCTGTATTCTTCCTGCAGCTGCATAAGCTCCTGCTGCTTCTGCATAAGCTCGAGTTCCATCTCCTGAGCCTGGGAACGTGTTACAAGACCCTTTTGGACCTGATCCTGATAATTAGAAACCTGGCGTTCGTATTCACGGGATTTGGCATTCAGCTCATTTTCCAGCTCCTGCTGCCTCTCCATCAGCTTCCTCTCATAATCGTAAAACATATCATAATTATTCAGCAACGTGTCAAAATTTACATAAACAATGGATTCCTCGAGAGTTGCAAATTCACCTTCTTCGACTGCTCTTTCCAAAGTTGATTCAGCTACACCGGATGCTGAAAAATGCAGATAATAAAGCCCGCCGACTGCAATAATCAACACTGCATTAACAATGTACAATGCTTTTTTCATAAAATTCAATGTTAACAGATTAATAAATTACTTATTGTTTTACTCTTAAACATATTAATATAAACTAATTAATCATTGTTTTTCTCTTATGAGAGTCATATATTATCAACCCTTCCGCCCGCAACAGAAATAACGAAAGTTGACAGTGGAAAATTTTAAAAAAATCAACTGAAGGTTTTTCCTCCAAACTGACCATCAGTTCGCAAACCTACAAGTATTTTACTAAAAACGCAAATAATGTAATGTAAATTATCGGGTAATTTTCAGAACTCTGGACAGGGAACCATTGTTGGTTTTTGGGGAATACGCACCGAGCTCCATGAATAAGTAATGGATATTTCATGGGCTCCCCCTGTTGATCCGATCAACCCGGAGATGGAAAAATCGTAGCTGTACCCGATATTAAACTGCTCAATCTTGTACCCTACAAGAAAAATAGCCGCATCACTTCCTCCCCCAGAACTGAGACCCGGTATTCCCCTGTACCATGCACCCAGTACCAGGGGGTTTTTATACCAGTACATGCCTAGGTCAAGCTGATTATACTCGCCCTGGTTACGGTATAAAAAAGCCAGCTGGAGGCTTTCAGCAAGAGGTCTTATAAGTCGACCCTCCCTTATAAATTTCGTGCCACCGAAAAGTGAAAACTTCACCGGCATCTTTGCCACCTCAAATTCCTCTCCCTCAAAATCGTAAAATGATTGATTAGGTTTTATCAGATGGTCAAGTGCAAAACCAAACCAGTAGCTTTCCGAATAGACCATTGCTGAAGTAGAAAAATCAACGGTATATACACGGCTTTGTGGGGGCAACTCTATAGTTGTCGGCATATTCCCGTCGGGGCGGATCTGGTCGTTGAACAAAAGCCTGTCAAAATCAACCGCACGTTCAGTGTAAAAAAAATGGAGCCCCGGGCGCACACGCCAGTTATTATTTATTGCAAAATCATAGGAGTACAAAAGGCCGATATTGGTAGTGCGCAAATTGCCGCTTCCAGCCCTGTCCTGCATAAAAAGAAGCCCGGCACCACTGTTGAACTGATCAAAATTGTAATCATAAGAAAAGGTATAGGTAATAAAATTACCTGAAAGCTGGGGCCACTGGTTACGGTAATTCGTTCCTATGCGGCTTCCTTCGGTTAGACCGGCAAAAGAAGGAGCAAGATAGAGCGGATTGGCATAAAACTGTGAAAACTGGGGATCCTGAGCTTTAGCCGGTCCGGAAGAAGCTATAATGAGCAACAGGAGAAGCAATAACTTCCCTTTACCTGTCAATCTTTTAAAACCACCTTTAACCATTGCAATCAATTGTAAAGTTTAAACTCTCCAACATTCAATCCCCTTATATTATAACGGTATTGAATGTATGCGAGTTTCGAAAAAGTATCAAATCCAAATTAAAAATAACTTATATATCCATTTTGGTTCAAACACTTATCTTAACGCAGCAATGTAACATCACCCGTTTCGATGAACGCTTCACCACTTGAATATTTTCCTCTAACTTTCCATATATAAACATCCTGTTTTGCTTTAACTCCGTTTATAAATCCGTCCCATCCCACATTTGGATCCCTGCTCTCAAATATCAGCTCTCCCCAGCGGGTGTATACGGTAAGATGATAATCATCCACCTGGTCAGCAATGCCGGGTATAAATACCTTATTCCTTTCATATTCATCTGCATTTGGATCTACTGCGCCGCCAGTTGGTTCATTGCCGGGACGGAAAGCCGTTGGATAAACAATTTCGCCCGAGGCCTCAACCTCAACTGCCTCTTCTCTTGTAAAACTGTGATAACACCCGTCTTCGGTCCATACCTCCAGTGAAACATCATATATACCCGCTTCGGTGTATGTGTGAATAGGTTCAAAGTCGTTGGAAGTTGTCCCGTCTCCAAAATCCCACAGATAAGTCTTCCCCTCCCTTGAAACATTGAAGGTCGCCACATGCTGATCGTTTGCATAGACATAAGTTGGGGCAACATGAAAATATGATGTGGGTGTTACAAGGACGTTCACAAAGTCGCTTGCCTGATCGCTGCCACCGGGACCATAAGATGTAAGCCTAACAAGGTGCATACCCGGTGAATAAAATGTATGCTCAGGGTTCTCCTCAATTGACACACCGCCATCTCCGAAATCCCACTTCCAGGAATCGGAATACTCAGATGTATTTTCAAACTGCACTGTCATCGGTGCACAATCGGGGGCAACCGCCTCAAACGATGCAACCGGAGGTGTTGCCGCCACGGTGACCGAATGTGTGACACTGTTGCTGCAATTCTCGTTGGAGACTTCAAGTGTTACTTCATAATCTCCCGGACCGTCGTAAGTGTGAACCGGGTTTTCGTCATCAGAGGTACTGCCATCTCCAAAATCCCACGAGTAATAGAGTCCGTCATAAGAGGATCCCTCGTTTGTAAATTCAACGGTAGCATCGGGGAACACCTGATATGCAGGATCGGCCGAAAATTGCGCCTGCGGTGTGCTGTGAACAACAATATCAATTTCGCTGTAATCTTCGCAGCCGTAGAACGATGTGGTCAGAAGGCTTACGGTGCGTGTTATATCTTCATCAGTGTCATTTGTAAACTCATGTCCCACATTTGCACCGAAATAACCATGAGTACCGTCGTCAAAATCCCAGTAATAAGAAAGTGCACCCGGCACGGTCGAGAATTTTACCCCGGCAGGAGAGCAAACCGACTCGTCAGATGTGGTTATCTCTGCACTTATTCCCGGATAAACAGTTATAACCTGTGAATGTGTGTGCTCGCAACCGTTTTCGGAAAATGCCGTAAGCTCGACGTTGTAATACTGCACCGTTGAGGTGTTGTTCTCAAAAGTATGCACCGGATCAGCCTCTTCGCTTTCGTTTCCGTCACCGAAATCCCAGTGATACGCCTCCGCATCCATCGAATTATTCTCGAAAGTCACCGTAAGAGGTGTACAGCCGTCTGTTTCATCTGCACTGAAAAGAGCACTTGGTATTTCATTTGTTATTACCGTACTTACCGGTTCGGAGGTGCAACCCTCACTGTCGGTAACAGTGTAGGATAGATTGTAGCTGCCGCCAACGACAGTGCTGAAAACCGGATCTTCTTCTGATGTCGAGGAAAGCGGTCCCACATCACCTGACCACTGGTGGTTTGTGTAAGTACCCGAACCGCCGGAAGCGTTACCGTCAAGCTGCAGATCAGTGCCGCCGCAAACAAACGGGAAAGCCCCGTCGCCTGTAATATTTGCCGTTGGCCTTGCGTTGACGGTCACCTCAAGTGTTTCCGTTGCAACTGTTCCGTAGCTGTCAACCACCTCATATATCAATGTATATGTTCCTCCATAAGGAGAATTGAATACAGGATTTCTCACACTCTCATCTGAAAGGTACTCTGCACCGTCGCCCGACCAGTGATGTGACAAATAACTGCCTGAACCGCCGCTGGGTGTTGCAACTATATGCAGCTCATCATCGGCGCACACTATGGCAGGATCGGGAACAATCTCAACCTCAAGGGTTACTGAAACGGTTACCTCCATTTCAGCCGAACCGGAACACCCTTTACTGTCAACCACCCTGTAGGTAAGGTTATATTCACCTTCAGCTGAAGCCGTGAATTCCGGGTTTTCAATATTTGCATCATCCAGCTCGGTAACATCACCCGTCCACTCATGCACATCATATGTTCCCGAACCGCCCTGCGGATTGCCTTCCAGTTGCAGCGGCACACCCACTGCTGTATTAGCCGGGTCAGGCAATGGAGAAGGCTGAGGATTGGTGTTAACAATCAGTGCAGCTTCATCCGAAACAGCCTCAGGTGAACATTTGCCGGTCACCCTTACCCGGTAGAGGTTTCCGTCCATTTCAACAGAGGCGTTAACAATGCTCAGCTCGGATGTATTTACCCCGCTGTAAGGATAGCTCCCGGGCACCGGCTGCCAGCCGGAACCTGTATCCATCTCCCACCGGTAAGATATCTCCGTTCCGGAGGCATCAACAGTAAACAGGGCGTCACCTCCTTCACAAATCTCCTGTTCAGCAGGATCGGTAACTTCGGGCAGGTAATCTACCGTCAGTAACGCCTCAGCCGATATAGCGGGACTTCCGCATTTGCCTGTTACCACGACCCTGTAACTGTTGCCGGCAATCGCATTGTCAGCACCGGTTACTATCAGATCAGGGGTATCGGTTCCCGAATAGTAGCCTCCGTCTGATATATCAGTAAAACCCCCTCCTTCGTCAACCTGCCACTGGTAGGTAATATCAGTTCCTGTGGCATCTACGCTGAAGTCTGCATCACCGCCTTCGCAAACGTTTTGATCGGAAGGCTCATTAGTAATCTGAGGCTCCGTATCAACAGTCAGGGAAACCGCGTCAGTTGCAACCGATGGCGGGCATTCACCGGTTATCATTGCTCGGTAGAGATAATTGTCAAGCACAGCCGTTACGTTAGATATCTCAAGTCTTTCCGTATCTGTGCCCTGATATGTGGCATCATCGGAAAGATCATGGAACACCGTTCCACCATCGTTGCTGTACTGCCAGATTATATCAAGATCCGTTCCTCCGGCTTCAAACTCCATTGCCACATCACCTCCTTCACATATAGTTTGCGGATCGGGCTGCAGTGTGATATCCGGGGCAACACCCACCCTCAGCTCACCTTCTGTGGATGTTGCAGCAGGATCACAGGAACCTGAAACGATAACCCTGTAAAGATACTCGTCCATTCCGGGTGTGGCATCCCATATTGAAAGCATATTGCTTTCCGATCCGGAATATACCCCGCCGTCTGTTATATCGGTAAATCCTCCTCCCTCATCAACCTGCCACTGGTAGGTAAGATTGCTGCCGGTTGCATTTACCGAAAAATTGGTGTTTGAACCCTCGCATATCTCCCTCAATGTCTCCGGTCCTGAAATAATTTCCGGGGCAATATTCACCTGAAGCACTGCATTGCCGGAGGTAACCTCTTCACAGTCGCCATAAACGACCGCCCTGTAACGGTAACCGTTAAGTGATGCATCAACACCCTCTATCAGCAGATCGGCAGTCTGTGTACCGCTGTATGGCGCTTCTTCCTCAAGAGGATCGTAGTTAAGGCCGCCGTCGGTGCTCACCTCCCACTGGTAGCCGGTTATATCACCCGAGGCTGAGACAAAGAACTCAACATCAGATCCCTCGCAGGCAGTCTCAGAAAGAGGATGGGCCGTAACGGAGGGATTTTCAGGGACTGTCAGAGGCACACCTGCACTTACTGCAGGATCACCGCAAACCCCATCAACAACAACCCGGTAAATATAGTTGTCAATACTGAGGCTGACCGGCTCGATGGCCAGGTTTTCGGTATCCGTTCCGCTGTATGGGCCGGCATCGGAAAGGTTGGTGTAGCTGCTTCCACCGTCGGTGCTTATCTGCCACTGGTATACAATCTCGCTTCCGGTTGCCTCAACTTCAAAATCAGCCCTGTCGCCTTCACAAACATCTGCCGGTTCAGGCTCGGTTGTTATTTCCGGGCCTGTATTAACAGTAAGTGTGGCATTATCAGAGGGTATATCCGGATCGCAACCGGAAACTGTAACATGGTATGAATAACCGTCCATATCCGCTGTGACATCAGATATTGTAAGCTGATCTGTACCGGCACCGTCATATTTGCCGCCGTCGGTTATTTCAACCGCACCATCGCCGTCATCCTCCCACCACTGATAAGAATCAGCACCGGCCGCCTCAACGCTGAATACGGCATTGTCACCTTCGCATACTGTCATATCAACCGGATCTGAAATTATGGAGGTGGAGGGACTTACCGTTACCTCAACCACTACCTGGGAGCCCTCGCAGCCATTTGCCCTCGGGGTTATTGTATATGTTGCAGTATGATCTGTATCGGTAGAATTGAAAAGCTGCTGCTCTATATCAGTAAGCGTTCCCGATCCATCGGAAGAAGCACCTGTAAGGCCGGGATCTGAAACCGTCACATCCCAGTAGAATTCAGTATCTTCCACGCTGCCTGTCAGCTCAATGTCTGTAAAGTCGCCGTCGCATATTGCCGGGGCTTTGTTCAGGACTGTCACATCCGGTATGGGGTTCACCTGCATTTCAATTTCCTCACTTGTGGCAGAACACCCGTTATTGTCCGTTCCGACAACCGTTACAACCTCACCGTCATTGAGCTGCTCAGATGTAAAAGTGTTATTTGACGAAGGACCCTGCCTGCTGTCAGCATCCACAAAAAACTCATATGTGGAAGCTCCCGAGGCGGTGAAAGTAACCGGTTCACCGTCGCAGATCTCGTTGCCAGGATCTTCGGAGCTGTATAGTTCCACCTCCGGCAGGGGATTGACTGTTACAAGCCTGCTTCCGCTCATATCACCTGAACAGAAAGTGGGACCGGCTGTGCTTGTTACATAAACAGTGTATGACCCCGGTTCGGTTTGCAGTCCAAAATCTAAAGGCGAACCGTCACCTTCCACTATAACAGAGGTACTCTCTCCCTCCCGGAAAAGCTCGTATTCAACTCCTGATTCCGAACCTGAGAGGCCAATACTTACACCCTCTCCTCCTTCACAGTATGACCCGCCGCCGGTAACACTGAATATTTGAGGCAGCGACTCTATGGTAACCGATAGCAGGTTCCAGGGCCCCTCACAACCATGCTCATTAGTTTCCCTGACCCTGATATCACCACTGGTCGAACCGAACATTACCTCAATCTCATTATTTTCAGGGCCAGACTCACCTGACAGTATTGAAGTTCCAGGAGGCACAAACCACAGGTAATCCGAATTCTCTGTCAGTGAAACACTATAGCTGCCGGAGCTATTCTCGCATACGGCATCATCACCAACTATGGGCTCAGCTTCCGGTACAGGTGCAACGTATACATCAATCACATTCTCATTCCCTGAACAGCCATATTCATTTGTTTCAACCATCCTTATCTGATGGTCACCCTCATCCGGGTAACTGAATACTATGAAGTTATCCTGGGAATTGCCCCCATAAGATCTCACCCCGACACCGTCCCATGTCCATCCATAGTCAGTGTTTTCCCTGAACTCAACATCATAGACAACTTTGTTCGTCTCCTGGCATACAGTTTCTGCCCCATCTATAGAGTTAGGCGCAGGCAAAGGATTAACTGTTATAACAATATCCTCATGGAAACCTGTACAAGAGCCCAGTTCCGGGGGACCGGTA
The DNA here is from genome assembly GCA_003554865.1 of Bacteroidota bacterium. Classification (GTDB taxonomy): domain Bacteria; phylum Bacteroidota; class Bacteroidia; order Bacteroidales; family PUMT01; genus PUMT01. The sequence goes on from PWHJ01000106.1 coordinate 17,206, forward strand.
GCTACAAAACGGTAGGTGACAAATGCCTGCTCAGTGTGGCTGTTATTGATAAGTGTTTCGCCAATTTCTGCTCCCGTACCTGTATTGCCCAAACTGGTACCCGAAATATCGCCGTCAATATTAACCACCTCCCATTCAAACTCCGAACCATCTATATTGGATTCAACAGTTATGGTCGGTTCAGTATTGCTGCATATCGACTCACTTGCAGGATCAATCACAGGCTGAGGATTGACGGTAACCTCAACATCTACCGGATCGCCGATACAGTCGTCGCCATACCTTGGTATCACGGTATAGGTCACGGTCAGATCCTCCCCCTCTTCATTGAGAAACTTATCTTCAGCCAGGTAGGAAGGATCATCGGTCAAAAAGGGCACCTCGGCATTACCGCCATCAGCAACCAGTCCCCCACTAACTACCCTTTCGGTTATTTCATAATGTGTAGCCGGCACACTGCCATCAGCCACATCAAGGATAAGGTCAATCTCTGTACCACTGCACGCCGATTTATCAAGATCCGGATCAAGCACCGGCTGTGCACCAACATTTACCACCACCTCAACCGGCTCACCCTCACAACCATCGTAGTAGGGCGTAACAGTATATGTAGCCGTCAGCACCTCACCCGAAGTATTTGTAAACACATCACCAATTGGTTCAGAAGATGCCTCACCCACCGGTCTTGCCGATCCACCCTCAAGGCCACCTTCCAGAACCGGCTCCGGCCATGAGAAGGTCACGTTATCACCGGGGTTGGTGAAATTGTCAAGCAGTATATCATAACCAGCCGGGTTACCCGAGCACACATCCGTCTCCTGATCCTCTGTCACCACCGGCTCGGGCTTTACAGGCACCACCACACTCTGTTCATTGCTGCAGCCGTTAGCCTCGAGTGTATAAACATAAGTCACATCGATTGTCTCAGAAGTCCTGTTCACAAGCGTTTCGTCAATATCATCATCACCACTTACAGGCCCTTCCGGCGAAATGCCCGCAACCGTCTCCCGCACCCATTCAAATGACGTACCCGCCGTTTCGCTGTCCGGTACATAGACAAAAGGAGTGCTGCTGCACACAGCAGGAATTGATAAAGGACTGGTCAACAGGGGTGTGGGATTTACAACAACTGTTGTTGTAAAAGAGTTTCCGGTACACTCTGTTCCAATTCTTGGATATACAGTAAAGGTAACAGTAACCGGATCAACAGAGCTATTAGTAAGGGTTCCAGTTATATCCAGAGGGAATGATTGGTCTGAGAGGTTGTTATAGGCGGTCCCACCTGTAGCAACCTCATCGCTTGATGAAACTTCCAGATTAAATAAAAGCTCCCCCGGATCGGATGATCCAGTCGGCGAAGTTATACTCATATCAACTTCATCACCGTTACAGATATCTGGTTTGGTATTTTCTATATTCGCTTTTGGAGAAGGCTCTACAGTGACAGTTGCCGTAACCACCTCTCCCTCCGGGCATGTTCCCAGTCTGGGGATTACACTGTACTCAATGGTGATAGCCTCATCGGAGTTGTTTGTCAACGATCCCGATATTGTATAGTCATAGTCTCCTCCCATAACTGTTGTCAGAGCATTGCCCGTTGCTTCCAGATCGTTTAGGTCAGCTCCGTCAAGTGCTACTATATCCATATCAAATGACTGGCTGCCGGAAGTTGTTACAAGGCTTGATACGACCATATCATCAATTGCAGACTCGTTGCAAATGGTCTGGTCATTGTTAGATATTGCTGCCTCCGGTGTAGGCTCTATTGTTACCGTAGCCACCACCTCTTGACCGTCCGCGCAGCCTGCGAGTTTTGGAATTACCCTGTACTCGATTGTTATTGCATCATCGGTGTTGTTCTGAAGTGTTCCATCTATTGTGTAGGGGTAATCCTCTCCTGTGACCTCATCAAGAGCCGATTCTGTTGCAGTGAGATCGCCAATGTCACCTTCAGTAGCCACTATTGTCATATCGAACGACTGCGCCCCGTCAGTTGATGTAAGGCTTGAGACCTCCATTGCTGTGAGGCTGCCCCCGTCACATATTACCTGGTTGTTGTTAGATATCGCCGCCCTGGGTGTGGGCTCTATTGTTACCGTAGCCACCACCTGTTGACCATCCGCGCAGCCTGCGAGTTTTGGAATCACCCTGTACTCGATTGTTATTGCATCATCGGTA
>PWHJ01000177.1 GCA_003554865.1 Bacteroidota bacterium
CTTCGGTCACAAACTCCTCCTGGCTGCCGTAGGCGGTGCCCTCACTGTTTGTTGCATAAGCCCGGACATAATAAGTGGTGCCGGCCGACAAACCCTCCAGCTCACTTGTAAATTCACCCAACCCGTCACCATCCTCAGTTATCCCCTCATTATCGTCAATATCAGGATCCTCTGAAGTGCTCCAGACAACACCGCGGGCGGCAACTTCCAGTCCACCGTCATCGGTAACCTCCCCACCCGAAACAGCAGATTCATGAGTAATATCGGTAACCCCGGCAGTGGCAACTTCTCCCACCAAACCTTCGGTTGTGAAACTAACCTGACTGCTGTATGAGGTGCCTTCACTGTTGGTGGCATAACCGCGTACATAATACTTTGTAGCCGGCGAAAGACCAGTAAGGTTAACTGTATAATCTCCGTCACCGCTGCCTACACTGGTTTTGCCATCATTGCTTTCGACAGTTGGGTTCTCTGAAGTGCCCCAGACAACACCTTTTTCACTTACCGCAACACCTCCGTCATGAACTATACTGCCACTTATAACTGCAGTGTTGGGGGTAATATCCGTAATTGTAACAGATCCCAGGGTGGCCATTTCGGCGGGATCCTCTTTGTCACAACCCGGGGCAAAAAACAACAGCAGACCTGTTAATCCAAAAAAACAAATCAAAAAATGTTTCTTTTTAAGTATCATCTCAATAAACTTTGGTTAGTTAATTAAATTATTTAATAAAGCTATTCTCAAAAAATATTTTCACAGAGTTCTGTATCAAAACCTGTGACTGTAACGAAGTGATGCATGAACCTCATCGTAAGCCTGTCCGAACTCCTCATCGGAAGGACTGTTTATCAACCCCCTCACGGAGAAACGAAGAGGATTGCCGTTAGGCAGCCGGTATGAAGCCGAAAGGTTCATCATAAGCTGCCGCGACCACTGGCTGACAATATATTCCCCCTCAATCAGATCTTTCCTTTTGGCGCTTTGCCGGGTTATTCCTTTTATATACTCAGCCCTTGTAACAGGATCCTCATGATCTATTCTTTGCACATACTCAATTCCATTCTGTGACCATCCCAGTGTTATGTTGGTTGTAAGTCTTCTTTCAAGAAAACCATAGCCAGCAGATGCATTAAATGAATATCCCGTATTGGTGGTAGTACCCATTTCATTTAACAGCAAATTTCCGGAAAAATTTAACGACACCCCCATTGGCAGGGAAGTGCCATATGATATACCGGTGCTTAAATTTGTAAAATCAACTCCTTCACGTATACCCTCATCAACGGCACGGCTCTTATCGTCAAGCAGCTGATATGAACCGTTAAATGAAAGAGAATGGGCGATATTGCCGGAACGGATGACCAGGGTGGGGGTTATCATAAAATTTCTTGAAAGTTGTTTCTGGTGCATTTCAAAAGCTTCCGGCACAGTCATATCAGTAGGTTTGTTCTCATTTTCCATTTGCATGTAGGAAAGCGTAAGGTTCAAAGCCGGGGTGAGCCTTAAATTGGCATTGGCTCCTATTTGTTGTCTCAGGGTTGTGGATATTCTTGTTTCAAGAAGGTTGTTGCGGCCACTTGTATAATTTCCCCCAAGGCTGACTCTTCCGTTTATTAGCCTGAGCTGGGGGCGAACCCGGATCATTTCCTGATCACTTCGTATCCGCCCCAATCCGAGAGACATAAAACCCGGCTGAATTCTCTCGTATCCGCCCGATATCCTTACCGGTCCGGCATTAACATTAGCCGAAACCTCACCTGCATAGTCAACACGTGAACTGGAGCGGGGTGTAAAGATGGCGGTCAGATATTGCGAACCCGGAATATCTCTCACATCCAGATCATCACAGGTTACATCCCTTGAAAAAAGAGATACCGTTAAATTGCTTTCAAGAAAGAAAGCACCTTCAAAAAGTGAAAGATTAAACTCAGGGGTGATGCTGAGATTCTCGGCAGGGGTGAGACTTCCCCAGTTTTCAATGGATTCTTCCACATCGTGCACATACAAACCGGAAAGAGCAAACTGAGTTCTTCCGCGCCTTCCGAATCCCAGTCGTGCCCCGTAAAGCCATTGCTCAAAAGAGGGTTCACGGAAGCCCGGCATATCGGAAAACTCAACTGCTCTTTTTGTCCTTCCTGCCGTTGCAGAAACTGACAATAAGCCGGGATTAATATCAATAAGCCCTCCCCTTACGGTAACACCACCAAGACTGTATTTGGAAAACCGGGGAGCCACATCTCCGGCCGAAAGGGTCAGCCATCTCCAAGTTCCCTGAAAATTTACCCTGTTCATTGATTGCCTCAGTGCATTGTCATCAGTGGAATAGATCATGTTGAAGCCCGAACTCATTCCAAAAAGGGAAAAATTTGTGTTAACCGTAACACGTCCCATACCCGGGGGCCTTCGGGCATCTATTCCCCTGACGGTATAGGCTTCACTTATAAGCCCTATGCTTCCTCCGAAAGTTACCGGAGTGATGTCTGTTTCAGGCAAGGGGTCGGTCACCTGTGATTTAAGGCAAAAGGGTGTGATCAACAGAATAATGACCGCAAAGACTCTTCTGGTTATTAAAGAGTTATATCTGCCCTGGTGTGTTAAAATACTCATCTTGTTCATTTTAAATTATTTGCCACCTGAAACAAGCGGTTTTACCATTTCTCCGGCACGGCTTTCATTTCCCGAATTATCAACAGCGCGAACACGGTACCATTTTCCCGAATTACCCCCCCTGTCAAAATATTCGGTATCAGTTATCAAACCCTCATGAACCGGCTCGTATATACCGGTGGGTATACCTGCCCGGTATACCCTGTACCCTGCAAGATTTTTGCCGGGGACAGACTCCCACATCAGGAAAACACCTCCATCCCTTTCGATGGCCTGAACGTTGCGAACCGACCGGGGAGGAGTAGTGCTGCGGAAAAACAGAGTATCGATATTGGAAAACGCGCTCTCATTAGCTGCCCTGTCAACCGCAGTAACTGCATAGATATATTCATTACCCGTCTCAACCGTTTCGTCACGGTAGAACCTCTCCGATGAAGAAACCCTTGTCAGTTCCCTGAGGGTCATATCATCCGGATCACCCCGGTGTATGATATACTCATCCACACTTACAGAGGGTGAAGCACCCCAGTTCAGATTAATCCGGAATCCTTTCTCATTTATTGCAAGAAGACCAGAGGGAGGATCAGGGGGAGTAAAAAGAGGAATTTCTACGAACATGGAAACCGTGTCGCTGTAATTTTCGGCATGATCTGATGAATAAACAACATACCTGTATATACCCCCTTCATGAAAACCTTTGCCACCCTCACCGGTATCTTTGAAAGAGAGCTCTTTTAAGTCGCCTACATTCACCCTGTTGAATGCACCCGGCTCACGGCCGTCCTCACGCCTTCGCAGTATAATAAAGCTTTTAAAATCGGAAGTGATCTCTTCAATATCCCAGTTAAGATCAACTGCTGCAGACTCAATATGGAACTCAGCGGTAAAATTTTGAGGCGGCGGAGGCGGTGTAAGATCCCTTATCTCAACCATTACCATCGCACCTCTCTTACTCTCATCCCCGGCGCTGTTAACAGAGGTAACGTGGTAAAAATACATTCTGCCATCATCTACTTTATCATCAATGTAGAATGACTGATCTGCCGGAAGCGGTGCCTCCGTTAACCGCTCAAATCCGAGAGCAAGATCTGCAGTTCGGTAAACATGATATCCTTCCACAACAGGATCATCAGCAATTGCCCATTCAATTTCGGCAAGGTTATCCGGATTAACCCCTGCAGTCACGTCCTGAACAATCTCAGGAACAGTTACATCAACTATCTCATAACTGAGTATCCCGCTTGGCTCACTTTGCTGACCTGTTATATCGGCTGCAGTAACAAAATACCTTTCGATAACATTCACTACCGGGGATTTGAACCTGAAGGTATGGTTATCATAGGCATTATTCCTTATAACCACATCCTCATTAACCAGTTCCGGCTCTCCTGTATCCTGATTTATCCTGTAGATCAAAAACCTTATTACCTTATCATCCTTATCCTTAGGCACACCGGGGAAGCTCCAGTGCAAAGCCACCTCGGGACCGTCATTTTCAGCCCGCAAACCGGTTGGGGCATCAGGCCTGCGGGGTTCGAGCCTTATTTGACGTGTCAGGGGATCATCATAAACATTGCCAAACATATCGACAAACTCTATACGGTAGGTAACCTCACTTCCTACCGGTGCGGTTTTGTCGACATACAGCATGCCCATACTTTCAGCCAGTTCGGGGAAAAGGGAGACCCCGACAATACTTTCCAGAAATCTCGACTGAAGCAGCAACCATAATTCCCCGGCCGTTTCGGCTTCAAAAAAATCCTTTACCCTTCTATAGCTTTCCCCAAGCCTTGACTGAAGCTCTCCTCCGCTGCGGGCTCGCGTAACGGGTGTTTCTGTAAGAAGCTTGAATTCACCGCCTTCGCTGTCACTGCGATAAACCTTAAAACCGTGTCCGGCAGAAAGTCTTTTGGTGTGGTATATATACACCTTATCGGGATGGGTAACTATCCTTGTGCGAACCTCATCCGCACTCAAAAGAGCAGTGCCGGAAAACACCATAAATACCGTAAGCAAAATAAAATTCTTCATTGAGGAAATTCTCTTTAAATTATTCTTTATGATGACAAAGTGTTTAGCCGTCCATTTCTTTTTAAATTATCTCTCCGCTCACAATTTTTTAAGGGAAACGTAGTGTTCCGGTTCCCACAACGCCGGTCATAGGAGATATCAGCCCGGCATTTCCTGTGCTTTGCACAGTTGAGGTAGCACTTTTCCACGCACTGTTGGTTACCCTGACATCCACTTTGAATCCGGCCCCTCCGGCATCTGTGCCTATTGAAGCAGTTGTTGACACACTCCTTGCCCTGTCAAACTTGCCGCCGGTAAAATTCTTCACCGTCGTCCAGTCCTCTATAACCTTACCTGTTTCAACATCGGTTACCCTGTATCTTACTGATGATACAGGTAACCCGCTGTCAAAAATATTTCCGATGCCAATCGACAGCTCACCTGTTTTGCTGTTGAAATCATGAGTTATTCTGGGTTCTTCCGGCCTTGTATCATACCTGAACGGTCCGCTTGCCACCACAGGTGAATACATATTTTGCCCGTTTACAGCCCTTACATTCACATAATACTGAGCCCGGCCGGAAAGACCGACAGCAAAATCGCCCGCGGGAATAACATGCCTGGGAACCTGCTGCGGATCGGGGGATACATCACCACTCTGATACTCAATATCCCAGGAATGATCTATATCAATCTCACTTCCCCAACCCCTGATATCAGTTGCGCCAGGTGAAGTACCTATTGAATACTGGTATCCTTTCACCTGCGATTCATAGTCGCCCGACAATTTCGGAATATAAAGGTTAACCCCGTTTCCACCCACCATCACGTTTACAACGGGAGGTGTAGGTGCGGTTGGATCTTTCGGCAACAAAGGACCATAGGTCAATGAGGATGCACTCACATTGCCTGCATTATTTCTTGAACGAACATGCAGGTAAAGCGAATCGGTATATGTAAGCGGATCACCTGTAATTGTAACACGAGGCTCAGTTGTATATTCGATTCCACCGGATGCAAAAGCTTCGGATGCATTCTCAATCGGAGCAAGAATATATTCATATCTCCATATTCCAGACACCCTGTCGTGTGCAATATTCCATTCTCTTGTCAAAGACGGATCTCCAGCATACTGGCGGGGAAAATTCACTTTCTCATCTCCGAATGAAGGGGATTCTGTAACAACTGGGTATTCCCGGGGTGTACTGAAAGCTGTTGCCGGGGCCTGAATACCGGTCAGATAAGTGGTCACGGCCTCCGGTGCTGAAGGTGGCTCGGAATCGTAAACCAGCGGCTCAGTCATAGTCAGTTCCGATGATTCACCTGCACTGTTTGTTGCACGCACACTGATAAAATACCTCCCTTCATGCTCCAGGTCAAGGCCCCTTATTGTAGTTTCAATACTGCGGGTTACACCCGGACCTCCAGATCCGGTATTTTCCAGTACACCAACCGCTTTTGTCCATTCCACCAGATCACTCCCGCCACTATATGAGCCAAGGGCATACTCAAACTCCCTTATATCCGACTGCGAATCATGAGCAGTTATGGTAAGTGTGATCCTGTTGGGGTCACTGGTAAAATAACGCCGTTCAATTTCCGGTGAGCTGAATGTACCTGGTGATCCTGCCGATCCCGGTTGATAAGCCGTTTCAGTGGCCGATTGAGTTGACCTGTATGGCAGGTCTACTACAGGTGTGGACGGCGGGGGCACATCCTGATGAAGCTGCTCGCCATCCGGCGAGCTTTCGCCTCCCGAATCTATCTTCATGCTCACTGTGCTGGAGCGGATTGTGGTATTGCCACCACTGCCCCTTGCACGGATACCTATATTGTAGGTATTTCGTAAATGACTGCCATCCCTGCGTCCTACCGGAGAGTCTGATGAAGTAGTCCGCTTCCAGGTATAATGCCTCAACGACTCCTTTAGGCCGGCTGATGTATAATCTTCCTGCCTTGCACCCCTGTCGGTCGATTGTATCAGATAGCTTGTCTCTGCCATCATGTGAGGATGCTCTGCCTGCCAGATTATATCAACCCAGTTGCGTGTGTAAAGAGATGTCGGGTCCGCTACATTTATAATAAAGCTTGATATAACCGGCGGTTCAAGCATAACTGCCAGTTGGTTTCTCAGGGCATCCAGCCCGGCAGATGCGTCCTCATATGAGATCTCATTATCATTTACAGGCATCTCCCTGCGCAATATGAAATACTCATCAATCATCCCGTATAGTGTGGCTGTAATTTCAGCCTTTATAGTATAGAGCTTATCAAGGGATGTGGTAAATGCGCCATGCATTTCTGAAAGTGGAGGATAAATTTGATCATATCTTTCCTGGGTTTCCTCCAAAAGCATCATAGCAGCTATGGCATGATCTTCATCGGACTCGTGGGTAAAGACACCATGCCAGAGGTGTACATATGAGATATAACGTGAATAGAACCGCTTTACCGATTCAACCGCACCAGTATACTGTCCTGCAAGGTAATTGAAATTGCGCGTCGATGGCATTAAAAGTTGTGAAGTCCCCTGCAAACCAAAAACCTGTCCTGCCGGCTCCATAATCATAGGCTCGGCGGGACCGCCGGGAGAATTGAAGCCCCCTCCCATGCCTGCAGGAGCCGGATCAAACAGTTGCTGATCAATTGAAAAGGATTCTATCCTGTCATTGAAATGTGAGCCAATTACATTTGCAGAGGCAGACAATAATATATTAAACATTTCACTGTCGCCATGTATCATCAACTCAAGTTGCCTCAGCTCAATCATTGCCCGGGCAATTGCCTGCTCATAATCCTGAAGGCGCAATTCAAGATTTTCCATATATTCTTCAAGCTCCGACTCATTTTGACCCACAACAGACTCGTTAACTGAAAATGAGGGATTTTCTGCAACCGTTAGCTCATCTCCTTCGCCTGCAACGGATCCCCTGTTTAGCTCAAGTGGATTTTCAAGCTCTCTTGCAAGGTCAGCCGTATAGTCGCGAATATCAATTGTATGTTCAAGAGTGCTCATCAGGCGTTCTGTTATGTCTCCTTCCAGGCTCCTGACATAATCGATATTATCATTCATATCATTTCTGGCATTTTCAACACTCTGGTAATCACTTATCATTTCGTCCAGTCCCCTCATAAGCTCTTGCTGATATTCGGCATCACTGAGGGCTTCCATAGCTGCTGTCACATTGGCTGCTGCCTCCTCTGCAGCGTCTCTCAAATTTTCCGCCTGGTTGCGGGAATCCTCGATCATCTGTTCAAACTCCGGGCTTGAGCCTCTGCCACCCTTCCAGCCTTCAGAGCTGTATGAAGCCCATGCAGAAGCACTGCCATCCCATATAAGAAGATCAACATTAACCTCCCCCTGTGCATAAAGCAACCTTTCTCCGCCACTGCTTACAAGAGCTCCGAAAAGGCTGCCCTCAACACTGGCCCCGCCTATCGATACCATGGCACTTATCTTACCGTAAGCCCCGAGATCGGCGGTTGGCTTATAGTACCACACAGAGGCATCCAGTGAACCGCTGAGGGAAAATACCCTGCTGTCATACTCTGCATCAATTCCAAGATTTGCAAGAAGTCCGTCGTTACAAACAATAAAATCAGAAGATGTCTCAATAATGAAAAAGTCAATGCTGGTTTCCCCGTAAACCGCCCATATAACACCGGGACTGCCGGAACCGGGCATGGCAAAAAATCCTATTTCTCCACCACCATGAAGCGCGGGCTGATAATCCACGGCGACGGCAAACAATCCCTGAACACTCGGCATATCACCGCCATAGGTCACCCCAAGGAACATATCGGCCTTGAGGTTGTCTCCCTGGCCCATTATATCGCCGTTAGCATGAAGGTAGGCCGAATTATCAGTGATCTCAAAGAAAAATCGCCCGTCAACCACGTACTCAGCTTCACCGACCAGCCCCAGTCCCGCATAAAGAAAAACAGCCCACCGTGTCCCAGGCTGAAACTCAGGCTCCTCCAAATAGGTTAGTTCTGCAGCAGTGCGCACATCATCGAAATCATCAGAAGATGGCCGGTAATAAAACCCCCCGCCTGCCCCCCTGAGGGTAACTATCCCGGGAATAACAGGGATACCTGTGCTGATATCTGCCCTGACAAAAAGCCCGAAGCTTAGCTGATCATTAAGGGTGGCTATCTTCCCGGCAACACCTATATCCACACCCTCATCTTCAAAGCCGAATTTTCCGGTGCCTGCCACACTCAGGCTGTAGCCCCCGTTGGATATGTAGGTCATATTAACATTAATGCTGGCAGCGGGAAGTTCTATACCGGCACTGTCAATCTGTAGAGACATGCCTTCAGCCGTGCGGTAAAACAAAATCCTTTTTACATGGCCTCCGTAGGCATCATGTCCACTTCCGTTCAATCCTTCATCCTGGCTGCCGTTGCCATTTTCATCACCTTGAAGAGTGATCCCGGCGTCTTCTATCAAAAGGTATTCAAGCACATCAACAGACCTGGTTGCCGGATTATCGGGATCGGGATCCTCGGCATCCTCAACTATTGTAAGAGTGTATGGGTCGGTTGCTTCAAATTTATCGTATTCAAAATTTCCAAGTGAAAGCGAGACAACATTCATAAGTGTTGCATCAAAACCTCCCTCACGACTGAAACGCCCGACCTCACTTATTCCTTCCGGGTCTATCTTAAACCCCTCAAAGTCAGCCCTTCCTGACAGTCCTGGCACATTCAGCCTTGCCTGTCCACCCAGCTCTACTACAAAATCCGTTTCACCGGGCGATATGACCGACTCCACATCAATTGAGAAAAAACCGGCACTGAAAGTAAACAATTTGTTCCCGGCCTGGGGAGTGCTTGTTATATTCCAGCTCAGACCATCATCATAGTTGTATCTGAGTCCATACTTCTGTCTTATATCGGCAGCCTCGCCAAACCTTATCATTTTTGGCGCAGCTCCTTCCCCGGCTTCATCACAATGTACCTGCAGATCGGCCGAAGCATAAAATGTGGTATTTGTAACATCATCGAAGTCAAGGTCAAGATCCACCCCCGTGAGGATAAAACTGGCAATCCCGCCAAAATCTACCCCTGGCATCTCGCCCCCGGTATCAGGATCAGGTTCACCATCCTCAAACAGAAATGTGGGGCCTGTAATATCGGTGACCTCAGCAGTTGTCCTTCCAGTCTGCTCAATTGAAAGAGAAAAGGGCGAAGAAGAGGAAAAAGGCTCAGGCAGGGTAGCTTCCCCGTCAACTTTGAGCCGCAGCCGGTTCTGGTCGGATATGCCAAAAATGAGCCCTGTCAGTGCAAGATGATCATCAATTATATCGATATTTTCAGTCAGAATATCAACATCCAGTCCACCGTCAATAGAAAATGACTTGTCGGTGCCAATTCTCATGCCGGAAAAATCGGCTGTTCTCTCCAATACAGACAGCTCCCCGTCAAGACCTATTCTCAGCACCCTCTCCTGCTGAATGTATTCAGGCTCCATCCTGTCAACCTGGGCAGTCACCCTTCCCCCAAAAAGCGAAAACTGCTGCGGCTGGGCATGAACCTCTGTTCCGCCTACAGAAATACCTCCAGTTCCGACTGAAAGGTCATTTAAGGTAACGGAAAAACCATCACCCAGCAGTTCAGGAACAGAAACCGTACCCGACATCACTACCGCAAACTCATCCCCCGAAGCAACCGCTCCTATCTGGGTAAGCCAGAGCCTTGCATGGGAGATCGCAATGCTGTCATTCTGCAGTTCATCTAAATTGAAATCAAAATGCCACTGTCTATCAAGTGCATCCGCAATATCATATACTGATTCAAAGGGCAGGGAAAAGAGTTCTTCTGTCAGCTCATCCCTGAAAAAGCTGCTTTGTATCGTTCCATTAATTCCAAATCCCGTTTGCTCTCCAAAAGAGGCTGAGGCATAAAACACGTTTATAACAAAAAGGTCATCATCATCGAAAGAATGAGAGTAAAAGGGTGCTTCGCCACTCTTATCCCCCACCGAGAATGTTGCCTGCTCAAAACCTTCCGTACTGAACCGCAGCTCATCCATAATGATTTCCATCTCATTAAGGGATTCAGGCAGTTCAAGTCGGGCACCTGCCGTTAGTGCAGCAACCCCGTCATCCCCTCGCCCGTAGGTCAGACTGGTGAGTGAGACCGGCAAATCAGGCACTTTAAAGGGATTTTCCTCAAGGTTCACATTTATGCTTCCCTCAACAATCTCGTAGGCACTGTTCACGGTAATTGCAAAATCGGTCAGGAAGGCGGGGGGGGCATTATTCTCGCTGCCGAGAGATTCCAAAACAAGCTTTACCGACTTTCCCTCTCTGGTGCTCAGTGTCCTACCATCCTCGCCTGAATCAACCTCTACCAGAACATCACCGTAATCCTCACTTTCAGGATCGGTTTCCCTCAGGAGAATGTAAGCAACATCATTGTTCGGCAGGCCCAGGGTATCGGGTATAGGCATCATTCCCAGAATGTTTCCTAAACCGAGCCCGTTTTCATCATACCATGCAATAAGCTCCTCTTCCTGATCCTCTTCCTCACGGTAAAGCTCAGCCGCTCCGCTGGTTACCTGATATGTTTTGTAGTCAAATCTGAAATCTCTTACAAATGCAAGCCTCAGACCGGCAAACTCGATCTCAACATCTTCTCCCGGCTCATCAGGTTCCTCAGGTTCAACGGGATCATCCTCTTCAGTCAATTTTTCAGCCAGTTGCAGGTCTGCCGTACTTTCTCCGGTAAAAGAAAGACCATCCTTGTCCAGTTTCAGCCCTATCCCGTCAAGATTAAGCCTTACGGCATTAGTGTCAGCCGGGACCTGCTGTGATGAAGGCACCATTCTCCATTGTACGGGAAGAAAAAGCAGCTCAAAGGCGAAACCGTCGCTTACCATTTCTCCTCCCTGGGTATAGCCGGTGGAAATTGTTGCCTGCCCCTCTTTAATTCTAAAATCTTCCAGTCCCACAACAAGATTATCAAAAAGCACATCCACCCTCACCTGCTCGGTTACCTCCATTTCTCCCTGAGCCATGAGAGTCAGGCCATCGCTGTCAAGAAGTGCGGAATTGACCGTAAAGGTAAGAAAGGGGTCTTCGTCATCTGCCGGGAAGTTCCAATTGAAAGCGTTGTTGATCTCTATGGAACCATCGATGAGCCTTCCGCTCATCAAGTCCATTTCAAGGCTGCCGCCGGCAGTAACGCTTTCAGATTCATCTTCGGCACGTGGTATTAAAAGTTCTGCCGAGCCTGCAAGCACAGCTTCCTGGGCCCCCTCTTCAAATGAGAGCTCAAGGCTGGAATCATCGCCGAATGTCAGTGAAAGTCCGCCAACAGGAATACTTCCGCAGGGGGCAAAATTCAATATTGTTCCGGCAAATCCCCTGCCTTCTGCAATGGAAAGCGAAAACCCGGCCGGATCACAAGGCTCGTCGGCCTCATCCGGTTCAAAAATACCGATCCCTGCAACAAAACCTTCAACAGATACATCAATACTCTGCACAGGCTCACCCTCACGGATTATCTCCTGCAGGTTACCCGAGAATTCCGTTATATCAAGATATGTCGAACCCACCGGAACCCGCACAGGCTCAAGGGGGGTGTATGTTTCAATCGAACCGGTGAAATTCCCGTTGGAATAACCTGCATTGTTAACCGTAAGGGATATATCTCCCAGGCCGGGGAATGCAGATGCCAGCTCAGGGAAGGTTAGTGCAAAGTCTACTCGCGGTATCAGCCCGGCCAGATCTCCGGTTGAAAAATTGTAGATATCTACCAAAGCCCCATCCATACGAAAGGCCAGCGCCTGAAGCTCAATACCGGCAAAACTCAAAGACGGCACAGAAAGTTGGGGGTCTGTTCCGTCGTTTATCTCCTGATCCGGTATAACAAATCCTGAAGGACGTATCTCAACCCCCTGCAGGGGGATAACAAGTTCATTGTCCTCCTTTGTTTTCATTCCAAAAGCAACATCCAGACCTGCATGGAAGTCAAACCCCGCCTCCCTGTCATAAGAGAGATCAAGATTGTGTATCTCATCTATTTGGAATATAAACGGGTCAAGGTCAATCCCGAAAGGCTCATATGTAATATCATATTCAAAATCGAGCAGCCGGAACCCCTGCCTGTCATAGCCGGCAGAAATATTGGCCCTTGCAATATTGTCATCATACTGAACAGAAAAGCCCCCTTGAATATTAAATTCATATTCGGGCAAAGTGTAGGGAGAAAGAAGGGGAAACTCAAGGTATCCTGTAAGTGCATTTATATTTATTACGGCAATATCGCTGTCAGCAACCAGAGGAATATCCGAGCTAAGGCCGTCCAGGTCAAAGGAGCTTATAATTGTACCGTCCTGCCGTACATACATCGACACAACGGAATTCTCGTCCAACTGCTCATCAAAAAGCATAAGCCGGCCGGTAAAGAACAAACCTTCATCAAAAACATCGTGGTAATCATCGAACTTGCCGTAGGCTATATTTTCAAGGGAAAGCGGCAACCCGAAACGTTCCTCCAGGTCCATAAACTCCGACATACCTGAGACATCAACACTTAATTGTCCGCTTTCAAATTTCATCGTTGAAAGAGATACGCCGATCTCACTAAACTCCACACCCACTCTGGGGGGAACAGCCAGATCGCCCTGAAGAATTGGAAGAACCAGATCGACTGATTCCCCGGACCTGGTAGCTATAACAACTGCAAAATCATTATCTTCATCCTCCTCAATATCAACAAGAAGATTGTCCTGCTCATCCTTCAGCTCCAGGTAGGCTATATCACTGTGAGGAAGGGGCAGGTAACGGGGGATGACGTCTTCGGGACTGAAAAAAGCAATCACAGGAGAAAAGCCCGAATCATCGATTACCGCAACCAGCTGCTCGTCATAAAGGACATCTATTCGGCCTTTAGTAACTTTAAACGGATCCAGTCCGAATGCAAAATCATCTGAAAAGAGCACCGAAAGATTGTCAACTCTTATGCCACCGAACTCGATCTGTGCATCGGCACTACCGCTGGTACGGAGCCCTTCCTGGTCGATAACCACAGAGCCGGCCAGACTGAAAAGAATACCCGGATCAAGAGACAACAGATCTTCATGGGCGACCGCATTGTAGATTAGAGAAAAATCACCCGGGTCTATTCCGGCCTCAAAGGCAAAAGCCTCATCAAACAAAATATCTCCCTCCTTTATGCTGAAATCTTTAAGGTCAAGCAGCAACTCATTGAAAGATACACCTATGGCGCGGTCGCCAACACTGAATTCCTGCCTGCCGTCAACCATTAGACCCTCGAGCGAAATAACCGCACTGTTGATGTTGAATTCAAGTACTTCATCTCTTGACGGTATTCTCCAGACAAAAGGTTCATCAATCTCAAAATACAAGCCTGTGAATTCACCTGTTATGAGATCTATGCCAATATCACCGTCGAAGCTGCCTGTTCCTCCGTGCTGCAGGGGAAATTCTAGGTAGGCTTCCGCATTAAGCAGAGCTGACTGCTCAGGGGATCCTGACTGGAAGGTAAGCACCGATTCTGTTATCGTTGCTTCATATGGTCCTATGCTGACCGGACAGGCAGGTATAAGACCTGAGACTTCACCCGAGATTATTCCTTCGCTACTCATGAACAAATTACCGGCACCAAGCTGCATGGTTGAATTTTCTCCGCAGTCAAAGGGAATACCGGGCAGCATAGCGGCATCCAGTTCAAGGAAGCCGTCAATTGAAAGTTCATCACCTTCAACATCTCCGGTTATCTCACCACCAAGGCTGTTTAATATGACGCTGTAACCGGCTCCAAGCTCTATGGCACATTCATCGCCGGTAAAAGTAGTTGAAGGCATAACAGCGGAAAATTCTCCTCCCGAAAAACCTGCTTCTTCAATCGTAAGGCTCAGGTTGCGCAAGCAGGAAGGCATATAGCCGGGAAATTCAGGGAAAGTAAGCTCAAAATCAAACTCAAAATCCCATGCCCCGGGCAGGGATCCGTCCCACTGAAAAAACGGAAATGTAAAAGCCGGTATGGTAAAGGAAGTCAGACGGGCACCAAAACCGGCAAGACTGAGCCGGGGTATTACATAAAGGTCTTCTTCATCAAAATTGACAGCGGGAAAATGAATACCTTCCTTGTCAAGGCCTATTCCGTATAATTCGGGAAGTTCGAGATCATCAAGGGAGGGAAAGTTAAGAGTGGCGTCAAATTCAAAACCGAAATCCCATGTGTTTGCCCCGGGATCATAAGTTATCCAGGGATCATCAAACCTTGCAATCCTCATGCCGGCCACACCCAGATTTATGTCGGGCGATCGGTAGGTAAGGGGCGGGGCCTGTATGTCGGTTGAAACTCCCGTTTCAGATGACAAGCCAATGAACACCGGGATATCGTAATGTTCATCATCAAGGGCATTTATCCTTATGGAGCTTACAATATCAAAAGAATACTCCAGGGAGGGGGTATCGCCTCCAACAGACATATAACCGCTTGCCCGGTCCAGATAAAGTGTAGCCATATCAGTTCCGGGCACAAGCGGTATGTTGTAGTCCACCGTACAGGATAAGGAAAACTCTCCACCTTCTTCTGTTATTACGATATTATGTACACTACAGGGAGTAGGCTCGGCAAACAGTTTTACCTGTGCATCGGCTGTCAGATATGCTCCGGGGAAAGCAGCAGTAACAGAATTAAGGGCCAGTTCTACGGGATGTTTCCCATAGCTGAACAACGATTCGCCGGCCGGTGCGGTCGCTGTTATTACTCCCTGAAGGCCTGCCGGGGAGAGATTTAAAATTCCGTCTGCATCCAATAATTCGCCCGCAGGGTCAATGATTTTTGCATCCACCGTCAAACCTTCAGTAAGGCTCCACTGAATTTTTTCAAAGGATAAAATCTCTCCGGCACCCTCAACAGGCAGAAACTCTCCCCGCAAATCACCTTCAATTTGTCCTGCTATTACCGCGGGGTTTTCAGGGTCCTGAATCTGAACCTCAAGATCATAGCAGTAAACCTCAAATTCCGCATAACCCTCACCAACAGATGAAAAATCAAGTCTGAGGGTTGCTCCCCCGTCAAGGGAGACCGAATGCGGGCCGGAAGAAATATCCGCTTCAATATTTATCAATTCTGCAAAACCGGGTATCAGCTCAATTCTCTCAAAAGCGGTTTCCACATCTTCGACAAAATCGCCAACAGTAAAGGTATATATTTCAGTTCTCCCCTGATCACTTAAGGGAATAAGGTCCCCAACCTCCCTAGCCCTGACCTGCCAGGCGTATTGTTTGTCCTCCTCCAGCTCAAGAAATTCGTTGGTGTATATTAATGTAGGCTGCATGGTGGTTATTCTGGCATGCTCGCGATTGGCCTCTATTGCCTGAAGAGGGGTTTGTTCCTCCAACACTTCAACAATCAGAACCTCATACTCAAACTGGAAATTTGGCATCCCTATAACCGGTGTCCATGAAAACACAGAAAAAACCGGAGCAGCATTACCCTGGTCAACCGGCGAGATAAGAACCGGAGGCTGCGGGAACCTTACTTCAAAAGGAGTCACTGAGGGGACAGAGCTAACCATAACAAAAGGATCTTCGGGCCTTACTTCAACTTCAAGAATGTAATCCCCTTCAGGTATTATCCCCTCGCGCACAACCTGCTCCTGCAATGTGCCTGAGATAAGATCAAGCGGGTCCCGGGGAAAACTTACTGCCGGGTTGTCATCGAACGTACTGTAATAATAACTGCCCGGTGTATAGACAACAGGGTTTGATGACATCCGGAACAATTCCTCACCGAAGCGGGAAAGGGACACCTCAATAATAAAAGCAACAGGATCGGGGTCTGTGTTGTTGTATTGAATGTTAATACTGTAGCGCCCCTGGTTGTAATTTCTCTCAACATCACTTACATAGGGTGAGGAAAGGACCGGCGGTACACCTGAAACCGTTGCCTGGACTGTTCCCTGTGCAACGATATTTTGGGGGTAAAGTAAAAATAAAAAAAGACCGGGCAGGATCAGTACAAAATGTTTGAGGATTTTCATGGTTTAATTTCCCAAATTTTATCCAAGCCTACTATATCTGACCATTTAAGACAGACATTTTCAAACCTCAGATTAATTATAATTACTTTAAATTTAATTCTGTTTGCATATGTCGACGGTCAAATCAGCCTTTCTTACATTATCACATTTACATGCGATATGATTCTATTCCCATAAACCATGAAACTTACAGGACCGAACATACCTGGACCTTGATATCGATAAACAATTACAAAGTAATATTATAGGTTTATTTGATTGAGAAAGGAAATTTTTTTATAAACCCGCAGGATTTGTTGACGAATTGGTAATAAGTTTCGATTAAAGTTGTTTTGCAGGCTTAAGGAAGTGTTAGTGCAGGCTTATTTTAAAATACCCGGCAAAAAAAGAGTGCCGGCTTTTGCTGCCAGCAACAGGGGGCAGTTTTAATGCACCATGGAAAAGGGTTTAACGCTTGTTTAATATTTCATCAACAGTTGCACGGGCTAATATATTCATGGTGTCGTAAATTTTTACATGCGCGTGCTCCGGTCTGATAACCTGAAGGTCAGTACATGCAAGAGTAACACAATCAACATTTTTGTTCTCAAAACCACCGATTATCCTCTCAAGTTCCTCCCTGTCACTGTTCATGCGGAGCCCCGAGAGAATATTCATAATTATCCGGTCAATTTTTTTCTGCTGAAAATCCTCCGGAATAAAATAATCTATCCCTTTTTGCTCAAATGAGGTTTCATAAAGCTTATTCTGCACGGTTGCCGTAGTTGACAAAACCCCCACCTTTTTTAAATTGTTTTTTTTTAAAAAATCTACAGTTTCATCAATTATGCTCAAAACAGAAATATCTACCGCATTCCTGATATCTTCAATATATATGTGAAGGGAATTGCAGGGCATTACCAGAAAATCCGCCCCAGCTTTTTCAAGCCTTTTCGCCTCGTTAACCAGGTAGGGAATATACCTTTCCGTTCCGGTATTTTTTGTTATAAGGTCTTCCTCAATATGATAAGGCAAAGGCACACTTGCAATTATTATGCCCGGTTTAGCACTTTTTGTTTTCCTGTAGCAGGAATACAAAACATCAAGGTAAAAGTCCGATGTGGTTTCCGGACCGAGGCCGCCTATGATTCCTGCAGTTTTCATTTGCAAGTCTGAGATGCCATTTGGCTTCTGTTAACCAAAAAAGTATATTTTAAACGGTCGGGGCTAAAACCCCGACCGCAGCAAATAAATAATATGAGGATAATTTACTTAACGGTCTTCCTTTTTAAGCACTTTGATTATTTCATCAAACTTGTTCCTTACTGTGGGGTAGCTAACATTAAGATGATCTGCCATATCTTTTAAGCTGCCGTTGAGTTTTATAAAATCAATTATATAACGCTGATCATCGGGTGATAGCTTGGATAAAAGGGGTTGTTCGAACTCCCCGTTTACATCGGTGCCGCAGCTTTCACATTTTAAATGTCTTATTATAAGCTTACCCTCGCATGCCGGGCAAATAACCGGGCACTCTGCGTTTGATGCTGACTGTGTTTTAATATTGCTCTTTTTCTCTTTTTTCATAATATTAAATTTTTTATCTTACATATAAATACAACTTAAAAATAAAATTAAAATTATATCAAAACCAAACATTTTTTTCAAAGTTTTAAACAAAACTTAACTAGACTCTCAAACTCAACCATTCACAAAACCCCCTCCATGGAAAAAAATGCAGGTTTTTATTGTAAGATTTAAAAAAAATGAAAGAAATGGCTTATAAGATTACTTCTTGTTTTCCACATCAAGAAGCTCCTTATACTTTTTCCGGGTGCTGTAACTGGAGTTATTAAGTATGAACTGCTTTACTTCATTAAATGTTTCATTCAGTTCACGAAGATCATCCTTGTTAATTTTTTTCTTACCGAACAAATAAACATACAGTTGTTCTTTGGGATCAATCTCAACGATTTCACCTTTTTCAACTTTCATATTTTTCTCCAAATCCATAAGATTGCCATCTTCGGTCCGGATTTTTAGTGTCTTGTCAGAATTCAGTATTTCCTTTAATTTTTTTATAATCATAACCTGAAGTTTACAGTTAAAATATTGGTTTTATTTAACTACAAATATATATAATTATTATTGTTTGATAATAATTATATAAAAAATAAACTTACCTGCATATTAAACATGCAGCAAATTTGCTATAATTTTAAATATAATGATATGGTAAGATAAAAAAATAGAGTTAATTTAGGGTAATTAAAGGTCATTTACCGGTATTGTAAAATAAAAATCAGATCCTTTTCCTTTTACAGATTCAACCCAAATTCTACCCCCCAGCATCTCAACATATGCTTTAGATATTGAAAGCCCCAGGCCTGTGCCGGAGTAATTTCTTGTATTTAGTTCGTCAGCCTGACTGAATTTTTCGAATATTGTTTCCTGTTTTTCTTTTGAAAGACCTATACCGCTGTCTTTTACATAAAAGAGCAATTCATTTTCATTCCTTTTACATCCAATTTTTACAGTGCCTTCCTCAGTATATTTAATGGCATTTTTAACAATATTTGTAAGAATTGTCTTTATTTTTTCCCTGTCCGTAAATATAACTTCATCATTTGTAAGAACTA
>PWHJ01000219.1 GCA_003554865.1 Bacteroidota bacterium
AAACTGACGCCTGACTTCTTTGACAAATCTTTGACTAACAACAGGTTTTTGCTGTTTATCTTTACTCATTATTTAGCCTCCTCAATTTTTAGTTGGTTATGATCTTCGCTCACAATTAACTTAATCAGCTGTAATTCAGTTTCGATAGTTTCAGTCACGCTCTCGCAATTATCCAAAAAGACGGGAGCACGGTAACCATAATGCTCTGACAGTGTGTTAATTATATCGACCCCGATTTTGTATTCAGAGCCGGTGTTCAGAGTATTTCCGAACTCTGCTCCATCTTCGGCGTCCAGAGCCACACAAGTCTCCTTAATTCCACCGTTAATCTGCTCCTCAAACAACTTAAATTCAGTATGCTCAAACTGCGAATTAATCTTGTCTTCCAACAAATCAACTTTTGTCCGGGTATATTCTTCTGTCAGGTGCAATTGATGTTCGAGCTCTTCATATTTTTCTGCAAGCTCTTCCTCGCGTTCTTTCAGTTCCTCAATGCGTTTCTGGCCTTTTCTGTGAGATTTGATGTCCTGGAGCTTGTCCTGTTCATTCTCAATCTTTTCCTCAATTTCGGAAATTTCAGAGTCAATCAACTTCAATTCTTCTTGGTTGCCAGATTTCAACTTCTCGATAGACTCCTGGATTTTATCTTTTTCAGACTGCAATTTCTTATACTTCATAGTTTCCTTATATGTGGACGCCTGATTTTCAAGTGATTTCATTTCTTCTTCCAGGCCGGACGATTTTTCTTTAAGTTCAGATTTCTCTTTTTCCAGTTCTTCAATGTCCTGTTCAAGCTGCTCAATTTCCTTATTTAGCTTGTCTATTTCTTCGCTTAAGCTAACCCCTTGCTCATTAATCGCGTCCTGTTCTTGCCCTATTTCTTCAATTCTCTCGGCCTTATCCTGATTATATTGTTCCTTCTTTTCTTCGATTTGTTCTTCCGGCAATTCCTGACCACAGGTGGGGCACTAAAGCTCGCCGGTCCAGTTTTCTTCCAGCAGTTTCTCTTTCTCTTCCTGGAGCTCGTTCCATTCCTCGCGGAGCTCGTCCTGTTCATTTTTGTTTGACTGAATATCTTTTTGATTATATTTAATACAGTTTTTTGCCCTCTTTATTTTCTGACTAACTTCGTCAATTTTATTGCAGATTTCATTAAACTTTTTTCGCTTCTCCTGGAGCTCGTCCTGAATATCGGCAGAGTGCTTATTCTTCAATTCTTGTATTTCAGTTTCAATTTCAGCCAATCTTTTCTGTTTTTCAGCAACCCCGTTCCCGGACTCTGCCTTTGAAAGCTCTTTTTCTTTCTGTTTTTTCTTACTTTTCAAACTTTCAATCCGAGCCTGTATCTCTTTCCAGTCGTCGTAACCCGATATCTCCGGCAGATTATTGTTTGCCTCATCTATCCGGACCGGGATATTTTCAAGTTCCTCATTAATTTCTTTCATTTCTCCGCGAACTTTCTTTTTGTGCTGTTCAATGGTGCGGTTATCAAGCACTTTTTTGAGTTTTTTGAGGCCATCACCGGCGTTCATTACCTCGTCTTGCTCAACATTACCGCAGGCTTCAATCAATATCTCTCTGCGCTCTTCCCAGTGAAGTTGTTCGCAAAAATATCTGGGATCAGTCAAGAGCCGGAAAACTTCCTCGTCTATTATGTCGTTAATCTTACGCTCATATTCTTTCTTCTTGACCGGGGAGCCAGAGATTTTGTAGTCTGTCGTATGGCCAGTAAACCGCTTATTTGCCGACCCTTTCTTCTTCTGCCACTTCTCGCGGTAGATTCTCTCCAAAGTTAGCTGGCTGCCGCCGATTTCGAGTGTTCCCTTAACGCTGTGATTGAGACCGTGCAGTACATTTCCGTCATCATCTTTGGTCTTGATATCGAATTGAGCCTGACCGCGGGAGTCTTTGCCGAATAGGAGCCAGAGGAATGCGTCCATTATGGTAGTTTTGCCGGTCTTGTTCTGGCCGTATATGTTCAAGTCCTGGCCGCCGGGTTTTAATTTGAGTTCCCGAATACCCTTAAAATTCTGTAATTCAAGTTCCATCAGCTTTATTTCTTTCATTTTTCAAATCACCCCAATTCATGATATAATAACCCTGTGAATTCTTTTTCAAACGCTCACCTGTTCTAGCAGGTGAGTTTTCTCTGTCTATCTTCCTGCTCGTCCACATTCCCAGTTCAGAGCACCAATATAAGTCACCGCCCAGCCAATCTTTAAGCAGGCAAGCCCCGATTATCGCCAGAAACACAAATCCTGTTATGTCAATCATTATCACTCAACTCCCTTAAATTTTGCTTAATAATTTCCCCGACATCCTCTGACCGGGAAAAATCATCTATGACCCAATCGTGCAATACATCAAAAATAACTTTATATGCAGTCCAAAAATCTACACCAATTTCGTCAGCGTATTCAGATGCTTTGTCGTCTATATGATCGTGAACATCTCTTTTTGATAATTTAGCTAGTTCCTGAATATCTGGTTTCCTATCTTTCGGGTCATATACAGGCTTGTCTCCGTAATATGTTGTTGGTTCATTCATCCTTCGCCCTCGCTTTCTTAACGGCTTTCTTAATTTTATCAATAGTCTTCCAATACATCTATATAGTGCCGGGATTGACGGCTCTCGGTGGGCCGTTGATATTAATTGAAATAATCTGCTACAAAATTAGAGTTTTTTTAAGTGGTTTCAAATTTTTTAATATAATTCTGCAACTTTCTTTGAATATTATTTCTTTTTTTGCTGTCCATATCTCCGTAAATTGACTGCCGTTCTTTTAATAGGTCAAGCTCTACTTTAGTGATATACACAAAATCTTCAATAGATTTGTGTTCCAGCGGATCATAATTTACTTCTGCTGGCAGTTCTTTTTTTGCTGCTTTGTAAGTCATTTTCTTTTCCCCCCCTTTCTTACTACATTTATCACTATAACACCATTACATCATAATGTCAACTGTATATCAAAATTATTTCAAATTAATTTACCCCAGATAACCCCAGCCAAATCAACAACCTCAAATTCAACCTCAAAGTAATAATTTTCAGACAATTAAATTAAGCATAAAAAAATAGCCCCGGTTAAGGGGCTCTGTCATTCAATTCATCTCTCAATCTATCTGCTGTCTGCTCTGGTAAGTCGCTGTCGGGGTTATACCCCGTGTCGATTTCAATTTCCTCTGGCCGGGGAATGTCCGGCAACGGATCGCCAATGCTAACATTAAAAACGCCCCCTTCTTTCGGGAGCCAGAGAGCTTGCAGATTAATTGTTTTTCCGAACAGGGTTATTTCCTTATCCAGCGACTTAAACTCACCAATTATTTCCTCAATTAGTCCTTTTTTATATCCCTCAGTTCTTCCTTTATTCCTTCTTCAATATCTCCTGTGAAATCGTCTAGTTTTCCACTTTCTTCTAATGCTTTCAAAAGTATTTCTATTTCATCAATATTGTAATTATCCCCGACAAGTCTTAATATTTTCCCAACAGTTTTAAATTCTCTGCTGTAATCATCAACAAATTCCTTTATTTTCTTTTCTTCTACAAAATAAGTTACAACAACTGCTAATATAGTTATTATAACACTTAATACTTCAACTGTGAATATAATTTCTAACATATTACCACTCCTTATAATCTTTGTTAGTTTCCATCATCAATGCTAATCTTTCAGCACGTTTTCCAACCTGTTCAGCCCAGCGTGATTCAAGCATTTCCTTTGCTGCTGCTTCATAGTTGCCAACTTCTAGCGCACCAATCATATTTTGAAACGACAACAAACCTGTAACTCCCAAATTAAAAGCCATATCAATCAATACACGCCGTCTTATCTCCGATTGTGATGTATACCACTCATAGTTAGCTAACTGTCTCTTAACCTGCCTTATTTTCTTTTCTAACCACCGTATAGCTATTTCCTCTGTGATACCTACTTCCTTCAATACTTCTAACACTTCATCCTTTGATAATGGATTGGCTTCAAGGTTACGCCCAACTCCAATAGTCCACTTGCCAGCCGGACACTTGTAAGCATTAAGTTTCAAACCTTCATGTAAGATTAATTGTTCTTTGAGTGGTTCCATATTATCCACCTCCCACGTAAATATAGTCACTAAGATTAATGTAAATATAATAAATCTCATTCTATATTTTCCTTTATATTTTCTATTTTATTTTGATTGACTCTTGTTTTTTCTTCGACGTTATACATTCGTTCAATTAGCTTGTTGTGTCTGTCTTGCTTTTGCTCTATATACTTTAATTTAGTCCAAACTACGCCACCTGAAAAAGCAAAACTTACTAGGTATATTGCAATTTGCAGCCAAAATTCTTGAGATAATTCCAAAATATCAACTCCTTGTCACGTCAATTAGTGTGATTTTTCTGCTTCTCTAGCTTCTATTTCATAACTTATATTACTGTAAGCCTTCCAAAATTTACGATATCTTATATAATTAACAACAAATTCATATACATACTTAATTTTGAACATTATACTTCCTTCTTCTTTTTGTTGTTCAACATGTTTTTCTTCGTGCCTTCTTAACCTATCTGAAACTTTATTTTGTGGCATAGCATAATAGATAATTTGGAATAGTACAATAGCATTAACTTCGAGTAGTTTTGGTAACCAGTGG
>PWHJ01000004.1 GCA_003554865.1 Bacteroidota bacterium
ATCAGCTAAATCTAAGATTGTAATTGGCGATGCTCCCGAGGGCGGGACCGCTCATTTCGTTGTTATTCACGGCCAACACGAAACCCATAGTATGTGGGCAGGAAATAATTCAGATAGTCCAGAGGGTGCTCCTCTACAGTTCTTAAATAACGGAAATATTGTTGTATCAAATGCTAAGGTATCTGGGGTTATTCACATAGATGGAGGACAGATTAATGATAAGCTCGAAATGGGGGCTAATGGGAGCATTGATATCGGGGATGGAGCATTAGTACTATCTCCTGACGATGGGATTAAATTTGGTTTAGAGACTAATTTTGGGGAGATAAGATCCATTAGCTGGGGAGATAATGTCTCAATCGGGGCTAATATCTCTGACAATACTGATATTATACAGTATAGAGCTGAGAGACATAGTTTTAGGACTGTCATTAATAACATATTGGAAGGTTCGGTGATGGAAATTCATGGCGGAGATGCTCCTCATATAATGATGGGTTCTCCAGTAACGGAAGATTTGAACTGGAGATTAATGGGTTTACCAACTACTCGTAGTGGAGCCAAGGGGGCTGGGTATGTTTACCTCCACCAGGTAAGTACTCAGGGACCCACTTATTATGAATTAAGGGTAAGTACAGGCAACTAATAATATGACAAATTATCTATCCACATATAAAGGCCAGGATATTGATCAGGTAATTAAAAGAGTCTTAGAAGGTATCGATAAGCAGGCTCTTTTTAAATCAGATATTGCTCAGATATCAGAAGATCAAAGTGGGATGATATCTGAATTAAAAATTATAGGCCTTAATATCGAATTAATAGGAGGTGACTCCCTTTCTATTTACTCTTACGACCTAGCTACCTCCTTTCATTGTATCATTGATACCGAGATTTCATCTCTACCCGAGGGTTCTACCCTTATTCCGGTCAAGGCCGTTGACGGTTCGGACTTTGAAGCTACCATAAAACAAGGGGATACCCTCTATTTACAAGGTATTAGTTTATCTGACCGGTTAAATATTATAAGGGATGAGCTCAACTCCCTTGAGGGACAAATTAGCAATCAATCCAGCGCCATTGTTGATAGTCTAACCAGCGGGGTTGTTGCTAGTTTAACAAGCAATTATCAGGAGGATGTTTCGGTATCTCAAATTGAAGTAACTCCTTTGGAATTAGAATTAGGGGAAGGAGATATTATATTTATCAGAGATCAAATCTCTTTGGATATTATAAGGATGGAGGTTACTTCTGATCTAGAGCTCGAGGATACTATTATCCCAGTAAGGGATCCCGACTCTTTGGAGGAAGTATCTTTTAATGGTTTTATAGGAGATTATGTCTCTATTGCTGGAACATCTTTCTTATCCCGTATTACCTTCTTTGATGATTCAATCAATATTTTAAATCAAGATATTACAAGGATTGATGGGGATCTAACTTTTCACTCTACTTTAATTGATGCTAATGCTGAAAACATTACCTTAGAGGCTACTAGAATAGATGATTTAGAAGGGGATATGGAAACCGCCCAAGCTAGGTTCAGTATTGAAGCTGATTGGATTGGGGCCTTAGTAACTGATGTTGATAATAATTCAGCTCAACTCAATATTGAATCGGGTAGGATACAATCCATTGTAGAGAGAGGTTTAGGGTCATCTAAAATTAGTTTAACTACATCCGAGGTAGAACAATCTACTACTATTCCAGTAGAACCGACTCGATTTGGAATTTATGCTGGAGATAAAATCACTCTGATTGATAGTGAAAGCTATGAAGAATACTATCGAGAACTAGCTATTGATATCGGAGCTTTATCTACTACCATTCAAGTAACGGAACCCATTACTTTATCTAAAGATTCGAGTATTACTTTAGATTCAGCTTTTTTAAGATCTAGTATTACTCAACAAGCAGAGTCTATTAGTTTATTAACTGAGAAAACAGATTTCTTAGATAATGAGTTTGGTGAAACAAGAGATGAAGTTGAGTCCCTGAGCTCAGAATTAACTCAAACAGCAAACTCCCTAACTTCTTCCATTAATAGTACTAAATATGGTTCTTCGGTTGGACGTATTAATTCTTCTTTGAATGGGACATATGATACTATTACTGTTAACGATTTAGAGGTTACTCTTCAACAAGGGGAAACCCTTACTATTATTGATGAAGAGGCTAAGAATACTTACGATATTATTATTGATGCTAAAGTCTCTCCCGCGGTTGAGGTTACTATCCCTCTTGCTAATAACTATGTTATAGAGACAGAGGGTTCTAGTACTATCCATCCTAAATTGACCCAACTTAGTTCATTATTCGATCAATCTCTTAATAATATAGAATTAAGTTTGTCAGAGATAAGTTATCTAGAGAATCGGGTTAATTATAATACCTCTTCTATTAATGTACAACAACAAGCCATTGATTTAAGGGTAACTAACCAACATTTTAATACCTCTCAGGAAGTTTCAAAGATAGGTTATGTTGAAGATTATATTTCTGCCGGAGCTTATAGTGAAATAAAACTTCACTTAGATGTTACTGTTTTAGCAGGCCAAGAGTTTTATTTAATAGTCCCTGGATCAGATGAAATAATACCTATTACAATAGGAAATACAGAGAACTATCCGGAGGGTATGGAGGAGCCAGAGTCTTTTGGTCCAGGTTCTGTAATGGTCCCCTTAGATCCAGAGGATGACGATGGTACTCTTCAATTCCCAGCAGACATCCCAGATAATACTCCTCTATTCCTACCCGCAGTTGAAACCCAAGC
Organism: Bacteroidota bacterium; assembly: GCA_003554865.1. Taxonomy (GTDB): domain Bacteria; phylum Bacteroidota; class Bacteroidia; order Bacteroidales; family PUMT01; genus PUMT01. The sequence continues at coordinate 2,774 of PWHJ01000004.1, forward strand.
TTATTTAACTATAATGCCAGACCGTATTCAAGCGGGGGTAGAAGATGATAGGGAGGCTGATCATATTGGGTCTCTTCATTCCGCGGAGGTACAATACCAGGGAAGTTTTATCTTTCCAGGAACATCAACGAATATGATAAGGATACATAAAGTTGATGAGGAGGTTGAGATTGAGAAAGGTAATAGGTATCAATTAGTTAGTGTTTATGGACGTACTGATACCTTTATTGCTGAGGAAACTAAGACATTTCAACCCAATACAGTTAATGAGTTACAAATAAGGCCTGTGGGGGAACCGGGGCAGCCCTATACCTTCTCTAATTTTCAATCTACTAAATCTAACTTTAGAGAACCCTCCTATAGTCAATCATCAAGAATACAGGTTTTTTCAAATCAGATAAAACTTTCTGTTCAGTACGAGGAGGTTGAAGGATTCTTTTCTTTAAAAGCCGGTCCAGATGGGTCTATTTTATCTGCTATAACAAATGATGTTAAAATAGAATCTGATCGGTTTATTGTTGATAGCAGGGATAGTAAAGGGTTTTTGATATTAGGGGATAATGCTTCTAATCAAAGTCTTACATCGGGTGAAGGCTTTTATACAAATATTAATGGAGATATAAGGGTTGGTAAAGCTGATAATGGCTTATCCTCAGGTATTATTTATGACAACACAAATAAAAGCCTAAAGATCCGTACAGAGGATTTTGATATTAAATCTGTAACCTCGGAAGTTATTAGTCTAGAGATTACTTCTGATCCAGCTAAAATATTTATTGGCGCTGATGGGGAACTGCAGGTTGGAACAGGAGATGATGTATTTAAGGCAAATACTTCGGGAATTTGGTTAGGTAATGATGATTTTAATGAAGCAAACTTTTCAGTTACTTCTTCAGGTTCTTTGAAAGCTAACTTAGGTACAATAGCTGGTTGGATAATAGAAGATAATGTTTTAAAATCAAGTAACTCAGATGCTAGATTAGAATTAGACGAAGCTAATAATAGGGTTAGCGTATTTGGTGGTGGGGTAGAGAAAACTGTAATGGGGTATCTGGGTGGATTATCTAAATACGATGATCCACAGGGAGATCCTTGGACATCTAGTGATTATGGTTTTTGGATCAGTCCGGGTGATAGTATGATTGTTGACGGGACCATGGAATATGAGGGAGGAAACTTCCTTATTGAAAACGATGCTTCTATTAGGATTCAAAACCATGGATATAGCCCTCCTCGGTCAATTATAACCTTAGGTACACACGCAGGTGAAAAAGGTCTTTTTATATATGAAAATAGTTCTGATAATCCCGTTGTTGCTAAATTTATTTCTGATGAGTTGTTATTAGGTAAAGAGACAGGTCAACACCTAAAATATACAACCATATCAGGATTGGAAGTTGAAGGCAAGATTACCTCTGAAAGCGGGAATATCGGTGGCTGGACAATTAATGAAGATAAGTTATCTGTAACTAATGTTGTAATTGCATCTCAAGGCTTTATAGAATTAACTAATCAAGGTACGGATAATAAACTTACGCTGACTTCTTCCAGTTCTGAACGAATTATAAGCATTGGAAAATACCCATATGATTTTCGAGTTACCCCCGCCGGGAAGCTATACGCTACGGGCGTAGAGGTGGACGGTAAGCTTATAACGGAGGAAGATTCGGAGATTGACCCTGACTATTTGACAAGGGCTTTGGAGGGAAAAGACATAGATGTTAATGACGTTCTCGCAAAAACAGCAACTATATCTGGGACGCTTACAATAGGAGATGAATCAGATGCAGGTGTTATCGAATCTTCTGATTATGATGATACTGAAGGTGAGGAAGCCGGGTATAAACTGCTACATAACCAAGCAAT
>PWHJ01000120.1 GCA_003554865.1 Bacteroidota bacterium
GTCCATTATAATCAAATATTTTAATCAAAACTAGACAGTGCGGATGTCAACTAATGACACTTAAAAGAAAAAATTGACCGGCACTGCCATTTTGTTTAAGCCTGAATTTTTTTTGTAATTATATAAGCAATTTGTTCTGGTTGTGGTTGAGGCCATTGTTCCTGCCTGGTTTATTGTGATTTGCTTATATTTGCCCTGTGCTTTAATATTTATAATCAAAAACCATCTTGCTATGTTTCTCGGGGAGAGATTAAAGGAGCTGTTCAATATTGAAGTCTCAGAGGCAAAGGAGCATCAGGGGGATGTCGATTACAGCAATCTTATATATGAGCTGACCGGTACCGGGGGCAGAAAGTATATCCTGAAAATATTCGACGATCCTCAGGAGCTTGCCCTGGCTGAAGAGGAGGCAAGGATTTGCGGTGAAATCGCCCCGTTACTTTCTTTCAGGGTGCCTGAGACTATTTCAGGTGCAAATAATGAGCTTTTTTTTGATACCCCAAAAGGGAAGGCCAGGCTTAGCCCCTTTATCGGGGGGGATTTTATTATGGATACAAAGCAGACTCCGGAGATTATGTTATCCCTTGGTGAGAAAATAGGGGAGCTGGACAGGCAGCTTGAAAAAATTGAAAGCCCTTTGATTGAAAGCCGGAGATTACCGTGGGATATAAAAAATGCCCATTTCAGCTTTGACAAATCTTCTCTTATCAAAGAGCCGGAGCTTAAAAGACTGGTGGATTACTTTTTTGACAGGTTTCACCACTTTGCCTGGCCGCGGCTTCACAGCCTGCGCCATTCGATTATTCACGGCGACCTTAATGATCACAATATTCTTGTAAAAGACGGGGAAGTGGAGGGTTTTATAGATTTCGGCGATTCGGTATGCTCTGCCCTTGTATGCGAGCTGGCGGTAGCATGTGCATATATGATGATGAACAAAAATGAGCCGGTAAAAGAGGTGCTCCCTCTCATTGAAGGCTATAACAGGGTTCTCCCTCTTAAAAGGGAGGAGATGGAGATCCTCCCTGAGCTTATAACCGCAAGGCTTTGCATTTCTCTTTGCAATTCGGCGGAGAAAAAGGAAAAGGGCCTTGATAACGATTATGTTCTCATAAGTGAAAAACCTGCACGTGATTTGCTGGAGAAATGGATTTCCCTTAATCCTCTCTATGTAAGAGACTCCTTTTTGGGTGCTGCCGGGGTTGCTTCAGGGGGAAAAGCCCCGGATGGGGGAGGTTGCAATGAAAGAGAAGCCTGTAAAAAAATTGCGGGAGAAGAAAGAAAGGATATAAAAGAAACCGGTCTGAAAGGGGAGAGTGAGCCGGAGAGGGAAAGGCTTCTTGAAATCAGAAGAACCCGAACGGGCAGCTCGCTTTCTTTGCATTATGATACACCGGTTTATATGAAGGAGGCTGCATTTCAGTATATGTACAATGCCGAAGGTAAGACTTTCCTTGATACCTGCAACAATATCCCTCATATAGGTCATTGCCATCCGGCTGTCTCGAAGGCGGTTTCAGTCCAGTCGAGACTGCTTAACACCAACACGAGGTATCTTTACGATTCTTTTGCCGAATATACCTGCAAGCTGCTGGAGTTTTTCCCCTCTTCACTTAATAAGGTTTTTCTTGTTAACTCGGGTAGTGCAGCTACCGATCTGGCTATAAGGATGGCCTGTATATGGAGTCGCAGAAGGCATCTGGCGGTTCTTTCACACGGCTATCACGGCAATACTCTTGCGGCTGTGAATGTGAGCTCCTATAAGTTTGACGGCAGGGGAGGGGAAGGAACGCCGGAAAATGTGATTAAGCTGCCTCTGCCGAAGCTTTTCAACGGGATGTACGCCTCGGGGAAGGAATATGCCGCAAATGCAAAGAGTGTGCTTCAGGAGTCTGTTGCAGACGGGAACAGACCTGCCGCTTTTATTGCCGAGCCTGTTTCCGGGTGCGGTGGTCAGGTACCTGTTGCACCGGGGTATTTTAAGGAGATTGAAGCTTTCCTGAAAAAGAACGGTATTCTTTTTATAATGGATGAGGTGCAAACCGGCTTTGGCAGGCTTGGTGATCATTTCTGGGGTTTTTCGATGCATGGTGTTACCCCTGATATGGTCATACTAGGCAAACCTATGGGAAACGGTCATCCGGTTGCAGCTGTTGTAACTACATCTGAAATTGCGGATGCCTTTGATACGGGGATGGAATTTTTTAGCTCTTTTGGAGGCAATACGGTTTCATGCAAGGTTGCAGGTGCGGTTATTGATGTAATTTGCAGTGAAAAACTGCAGGAGAATGCTTCCCTGACAGGGGGGTATCTGAAAGAGGAGCTCGGTGGACTTAAGAAGCGTTATCCCCAAATCGGGGATGTTAGGGGAGAAGGTCTTTTCCTTGGAGTTGAGCTGGTGGGTCAGGATCTTAAACCTGCCACGGAGCTTGCATCAAGGGTAAAGAACGGATTGAGGGAGAGGTGTGTATTGGCTGCTACCGACGGGCCCTTCGACAATGTGATCAAGATCAAGCCTCCGCTTTGCTTTAACAGGCAAAATGCAGCCCATTTCATTGATGAGCTTGAGAGGCAGCTGAAGGACCGTTAAAGCTATATAAAGGTTATATGCCCGAATAATCATGTGTTTACAAAGGGGTGGCGGGGGAAGAAAAAACTTTGATAAATATTTATACCTTTGAGGTGTTTTTACCCCACCTAAAATGTGTTCAAATGCAGGAAAAAATAATTATTGTAGATTTTGGGTCTCAGTACACTCAACTGATTGCCAGAAAGGTACGCGAACAAAATGTTTACTGTGACATTTATCCATTCAATAAAATCCCGGTTCCCGATCGCAGTGTTAAGGGTGTAATCCTCTCCGGAAGCCCTTTTTCGGTCGGCGATAAGAATGCTCCTTCCGTGGATTTGAGCGGGATAAGAGGTGTTGTGCCTGTGCTTGGCATATGTTACGGTGCCCAGTATATAGCCCGTCAGGAGGGCGGTGTTGTTAAAGCCTCTCCTTCCCGTGAATACGGAAGGGCTAATCTTGAGTATATTGATGCTGACTCCGACCTTTTTGCCGGGGTCAGCGAAAACAGCCAGGTATGGATGTCGCATGGGGACACCATTACCAGGCTTCCACAAAATTATAAGATCACCGCAAGCACGGCTGAAGTTAAAATTGCTGCATTCGAGATCGAAGGTGAACAAACATACGGAATACAGTTTCACCCCGAGGTATATCATACCACCGAAGGAAAGCTGATCCTGAAGAATTTCATTTCCGATATTTGCGGGTGCAGGCATAGCTGGACTGCCGCTTCGTTTATCGGATCAACCGTTGAGGAGCTGAAAAGCACCCTTGGTGATGATAAAGTTGTGCTGGGCATATCGGGAGGGGTTGATTCGACTGTTACGGCGGTGTTGCTTCACAAGGCCATTGGCAAGAACCTGAACTGTATTTTTGTGGATAACGGGTTGCTGAGAAAGAATGAGTTTAAAAAGGTGCTTGATTTTTACAAAAAAATGGGTCTTAATGTTAAAGGGGTGGATGCAAAACAGAAATTCCTTGACGTGCTTTCCGGGGTTTCAGATCCTGAAGAAAAGCGTAAGGCTGTGGGGCGCGTATTCATAGAGGTTTTCGATGAAGAGGCGCGCAAGATTAAAGATGTCGGTTGGCTCGCCCAGGGAACAATATACCCTGATATTATCGAGTCGGTTTCCGTCTCAGGTCCGTCAGCCGTCATAAAATCACATCACAATGTAGGGGGGCTTCCCGAAAGAATGAACCTTAAGGTTGTAGAGCCTCTTAAGCTGCTGTTCAAGGATGAGGTGAGAAGGGTGGGTAAAACCCTTGGAATTGATCCCGAATTGCTGAGGCGTCATCCTTTTCCCGGACCCGGTCTGGCGGTACGGATTGTCGGGGAGGTTACCCCGGAAAAGGTGAGTATTTTGCAGGAAGTGGATGATATTTTTGTCGGTGGACTAAAGGAGCACGGATTGTATGACGATGTATGGCAGGCTGCGGCAATACTGCTTCCCGTGCAATCAGTGGGGGTTATGGGAGATGAGCGTACTTATGAGAATGTGGTGGCGCTCAGGGCGGTTTCCTCAACTGACGGGATGACGGCTGACTGGGTGCATTTGCCTTACGGCTTTCTTGGTAAAATATCCTGCAATATTATAAACAGGGTAAAGGGTGTTAACCGTGTGGTTTATGACATTAGCTCGAAGCCGCCGGCAACAATTGAATGGGAATAAGAAGCGCTCTTTTGCAATTTTTACTTTTAAAGGGCGTTAAAATCGAATTTTTTACGTTCAATAATAGACAGGCCGAAATAAATTCCTGAACTGTTTATTGTTTTGGATTTTTTTTTGAATGAAGTGAAAAAAAGGATATTGGTCAATTAAACTAAAAATTTATATAGATGAAGCGTATTTTATTTGTATTTCTGATATTGTTTGTTTTTTCCGGCCAGGTTGTTACCGGTCAGCTTTTTAATGAGCGGGTATACAAGTTAAGCAGGGTGCTTAATGCCATTGAGAATTTTTATGTTGATTCGGTTGACCAGGAGGGTATGGTTGAGCATGCAATTAAAGAGATGCTCAAAGAGCTTGATCCTCATTCGGTTTACCTGAGTGAAGAGGAGGTAAGGGATATGGAACAACCCCTTGAAGGGGAGTTTGAGGGTATAGGCGTCCAGTTTGATGTACAGAACGATACCATTGTTATAATTTCCCCTATTTCAGGGGGGCCTTCTGAAGAGGTAGGCATACAGGCCGGTGACAGGATAATTGAGATAGAATCTGAGGATGTTGCCGGCGTGGGTATTTCTACTGAGGATGTGAGGTCGAAACTTCTCGGTGACAAAGGTACCGAGGTTACTGTAACCATAAAACGCAGGGGGGTGGACGAACCTCTTGAATTTACCATTACACGTGACAAAATCCCGATCCACAGTCTGGAGGCTGCATATATGGCCGATGGTCAGACCGGCTACATTCGGCTGAATCGTTTTGCTTCTACCACCGAAGATGAGTTTAAGGAGGCGGTTGAAAAGCTCAAGGGAAAAAATATGGAGAATCTTATCCTGGATTTGAGGGGTAACAGCGGAGGATATCTTGAGCAATCCATCAAGATGGCCAACCATTTCCTTGAGGGGGACAAGAAGATAGTCTATACCGATGGCGCCCATGTATCCCGTGAAGAGCATAAATCCACCGGCGAAGGTGTTTTTAAGGACGGCAGGGTAGTTGTTTTACTGGATGAGGGATCCGCTTCTGCAAGTGAGATTGTTGCCGGTGCCGTGCAGGATTGGGACAGGGGAGCTGTAATAGGCAGAAGGTCATTTGGCAAGGGACTGGTGCAGCGTCCGGTTGATCTGCCTGACAATTCCATGATCAGGCTTACGGTGGCCAGGTTCTACACACCTTCCGGAAGAATGATCCAGAAGCCTTACGAGGAAGGACATGAGGGGTATATGAGAGAGGTTTTTGAAAGGTTTGAAAAGGGTGAGACGTTGACCCGTGACAGTATAAAGGTTGATGATTCATTGAAGTTTGAGACTCTCAATTCAGGCAGGACTGTTTACGGGGGTGGGGGGATTATACCTGATATTTTCGTGCCTGTAGATACGGCAGTTTACAGTGATTATTACCGCGATATGGTCAGACAAGGTGTTTTCAACCGTTTTGTTTTCAACTATATTGACAGCCACAGGGATGAGCTCAGGCAATGGGATTTTGAATCCTTCAAAAGTGATTTTGAGATTACAGATGAAATTATTGAGGAGTTGACCCGTCATGGGGAAGATGTGGGAATAGAGTTGAACAGGGAAGAACTTGAAAAATCAATGCCGTTGATAAAAGTACAGATAAAGGGTTTGATAGCGCGCGACATATGGGATATGAGCGAGTACTTCGAGATAGTAAATCAAAGGGATGAAGCTTTTAAGAAAGCTCTCGAGGTTATAAATGATGAAAGACAGTACCTTGAAATGCTGCAAAAGGCCAATAATTAGCCTTGGGAAGGTTTATTCGCATAAATATGATTTTATTAACTAATATTCAGCAAGTTAATGCAGTATGTCAATTAAATACATTTCTTTTTTCCTGAATGAACCCCCATGTTTAATAATCTTGTTTTGTCTGCCAAAGGCTGATGGGGTTCAGTGAAAAGGTAAATATAAAGTTGATCAAAAGGGGCAATGATCCGCTGCGGCCAATGAAACCGCAGAGGCGGCATTGCCCCTTTAATATGTTGAAGGTGAAAATATGAGCACTGATAAAGAGAATTTTGAACTGGTTGCCAAAACATTTCGCGGGCTGGAGGAGGTGCTTGCCTCGGAGTTAAGGGAGCTGGGGGCAGAGAATGTAAAGATAAGGAAACGGGCTGTTGTTTTTGAAAGCGACAAGGAGCTGATGTACAGGGCCAATTTTCATCTGAGAACAGCTTTGCGCGTACTTAAGCCTGTTTTCAGTTTCAGGGCCCGTGACGAGGATCAGTTGTACAAAGAAGCATATGAGTTTGACTGGACTAAATTTTTATCAAATAAAACAACTTTTGCAGTTGACGGTGTTCTAAATTCTCCTTATTTCAATCATTCACAGTATATCGCCCTGAAGGTTAAAGATGCTATAGCCGACCAGTTCAGGGAAAGAACCGGGCTCAGGCCCTCGGTGGATACCGGCAGTCCGGATGTGCGATTAAATCTTCACATATCAGGCGATAATTGTACAATTTTGCTTGACAGCTCCGGAGAGTCGTTGCATAAGAGGGGGTACCGGACAGCAGGTTATACGGCACCCATAAATGAAGTGCTGGCGGCCGGACTGGTAAAGCTGACCGGATGGAGGGGGGAGTCCAACTTTTTAGACCCTATGTGCGGTTCGGGGACTATAGTGCTCGAGGCTGCAATGATGGCTGCCAATATCCCGCCGGGGCTGTATCGTAAGGAATTTGGCTTTGAAAAATGGGGTGATTTTGACCCTTCCCTTTATGAAAATGTTACAGGTGAGGAGTTGCCGGAAAGGGATATAAACTATAAGATAATAGGCTCCGATATTTCTCCCGGGGCTGTTAAGATTGCCCGTGCAAACGCAAAAAATGCTTTTTTGCACAGAAAAGTTGAATTCAGGATCTCTTCAATCGATGATTTTGTCCCTCCAGAAGGAGGAGGTATCGTTGTTGTCAACCCGCCTTATGGTGAAAGAATTAAAAATAATGATCCTGTTTTTTTTCACTCCCTTATCGGAGACAATCTCAAAAATAAATATGCAGGCTACCGTGCATGGATTTTAAGCGGCAACACTGATGCGATTAAGCATGTTGGACTAAAGCCTTCTAAAAAGCTTGTTTTGTATAATGGTCCGCTTGAATGCCGTTTCCATGAATTCGAAGTTTACAGCGGCAGCAAAAAACAAAAAAAGAATTATAAAACATAAAGGCCGGACTCTCTTGCTTTGCTTATTTTACAGGTTAATTCAGGGGGCGAAAAATTTGACGAATGATTTGTTTTTTTGCTTGAATGGCCGGTAATGCTGATGTTTTTTCACAAAAAATTATTTTTAGCACTCTTCAGAAAGGGGTAAATATTTTATAAAATTATTGTAATTTAATTTTATTGTATATTTTTAAAATTATTTTTGTAGAAACAATCTTGTGTTGTTTTTTGTAAACTTGGGTGCTTTTTTAAGGGAATAATGACATTCGACATTCAGCAAAGCTATCGTGAAATGAACAAAGGTGATGTGCTTCTTGCCTATAAGGGAAGCATAAACAGCGATTTGATAACAAATGTGCTGGATGTTGTTGAATCAAAACTGGAAGAGGCAAAAAGTGTATCAGCCGTTAAAAAAAAGGTTTACAGCGTTCTGGTTGAGAGCCTTCAAAACCTTTATCACCATATTGAGGACCTGCCCGCTGACATGAGGGAAAAATATGAAAAAAGATTCGGAATACTTGTTGTTTCAAAAATTGACAGTGTATACAGGATCTCAACCGGCAATTTTGTGAGCTCAGAGAAGGTCAATCAGTTGAAGCAAAAAATCGACGAAATAAATTCCCTCTCAAGGGAAGAATTGAAGGATATGTATAAATATGTGCTGAATCACAGAAAGATAAGTGACAAGGGGGGCGGTGGACTAGGTTTGATCGATATTGCAAAAAAGACGGGGAACAAGCTGGAATATAATTTTAAAAGCTATAATAAGGATTTTTATTTTTTTAATTTGAATATATACATTTCAGAATTAAACTGATTCTGAAGCGGTAAGTTACCCACACGTGGGCATAAACGGGAAAAAGGTTGTAAATTATAATTAATATTTATTCGAATGGAGCCTATTGTAATGGAAGGATCCCATAAGACACCTTCAGTGAGATTTGATGCAGACAAGGGAATTATCGAGATTAAGGGGCGCTCAATCCCTGAAAATTCAATTGAGTTCTATAAACCCATGATAGAATGGCTGGAGGAATATTCACGCAACCCTGCAAAGCGGACAGTAGTTAATTTTCAGCTGGAGTACTTCAATACTAGTTCTTCGAAATGCATACTTGATCTTTTCAAAAAACTGGAGACCATCCACAAGCAGAACAAAAACGTCAATGTTAACTGGTATTATGAGGAAGATGACGAAGATATGCTTGAGGCAGGAGAGGATTACGAATCGATAATCCGCATTCCTTTTACAATGATAGAGCTGGAGGAGTAAAAAAGGTTTTACAATCTTTTCTCTTCGCCTGTTTTGCTGAACGTTAAACTTGCCAAAAGTATATCCAGCGAGTCAATCCCTTTTTTAAACAGCCTGTAATAAAGAGCTGCCCATAGCATAAGTGTCATAAACCATATTACTGCAACATTTACACTGTATGTACAGTATTGCCGGCCTAAAAGATTTTTAACAGGCGCGTAAAAATGTGCTTTTATGAACATGGCTTCCGGCTCTCGATAAATGGGATCTGTTTTTTGATGAAGTTCTCCGTTGTATTCGACAATTCTGTCAATTTCCCGGGCATTTCTCACCTGCTCGCTTAGAGCTTCGTTGTGGTGGCTGTTTTTTCTTTCCATGAAATTTTGACGTCCTTCTTCGGTTTCAAGATATTTGTTAATGATCCTGTCACGGGTTGCGCTTGCATTGTTATATCGTTCAATATAATAGCTGTTTAGCCTGTTAAGATATTCTCTTGCATTCTCAAGTACTTGCGGGGTCAGGTTTTCAGGTGTCAGCTTTTGCAGGTCGCAGGGATACTGTACAGCGGGGTTGGCTGACAGCTCTTTGCCTATCTCATTTCGAAGCAGCCTCAGGTGTCTTTTAACGTTGCCGGAGTTATCGTTACCCCTGATATTTCTTTTGCAATAGTCTACTTTGTTCATCAAATCCCTTATCCAGAAGTTTCTTTTGTAATCGGCTTTGCTGATTGTTTTGTTGTAGGGGTAAAATTCGCTCTCATAAGGGTTTGCCTTGAACTGATATACAGCAAGGGCTTCGTAAGCCCATCTTGAAGTAATAACTTCACCGTAAAACGGTATGCGGTTGGGTGGCGAAATATCCGGGTTCATATCATCAAACTTTACTATAACCCCGCTGAGTATCAGCTGCGGTATAACAAGGAAGGGAATAAGAATGTATATGGTAATTACTGTTTTGAAACTGTCCGATATTATCAGACCCAAAATATTGGAAAAACACCATACACTGAACAAAACCAGCCAATACTTAAAAAACATGCCTTCAATCTCTATTATATAATTTCCTGCCATAACGAATAAAAAAGCCTGCAAAGCTGAAATTCCAAACAGTATGGATGTCTTTGAAAAAAGATAGCTTCCACGGCTCAGGTTAAGGAAGGATTCCCTTTTAAGTATTTTGCGATCTTTTATTATCTCTTCTGCGCTAACGGTTAAACCTGTAAATATTGCAACAATTACCGCCATGAAAATATAGACAGGTACATTGGTGTTCCCCGCAAATGTATACCCGGCCTGGTTGGTTACATTTATGTTGTAATATCTTATAATATATGAAAGCAGAAGGGCAAGCAGGAAGGGTTCTAAAAAATTGACAAGAATGTATTGCCTGTTTGAAAGTTTTGACAGTATATCTCTTTTGGCAAAAATGAAAAACTGTTTCAACCGGCCGGGGATTTTAAATGTAATTTCGGGCAGCATTCCGTATGTTCGGTTTTCTCCTTTTTTTTCTTTGCTGCTGCGTTTTCTGTAACGATCAGCCCATTCTGAGGGCGGGATCTTTCGCAAATGTGTCGGTCTGCCGAATTCATCCAGCACCTTGGTCTCAATAATACTGAAGATCTGTTCAGGGTTGACATTTCCGCAAACGTGGCATTCGCTTTCATTCCAGTTTGCATGCTGAACACACGATTTGAAGTACATTATCGAATCAACCGGGTCGCCGTTGTAAATAAGGTGGCCGCCTGTATCAAGCAAAAGCAGCCTGTCAAACATCTTGAATATGTCCGATGAGGGCTGATGGATAACTGCAAAAACCAGCTTTCCTTTTAATGCAAGCTCTTTGAGCAGGTCCATAATATTTTCAGAATCCATCGAGGAGAGTCCGGATGTCGGCTCATCCAGAAACAACACAGCAGGCTCCCTTATCAGCTCAAGTGCAATATTGAGGCGTTTGCGCTGCCCCCCGCTGATTTTTTTATTCAGAGGTGAGCCTACCCGCAAATTCTTTATTTCTAATAGCCCCAGATTTTGGAGAAGCCTGTTCACCTTTTTTTTGATCTCTTTTTCGCCTGAATTGCCGAAACAAAGTTTGGTGTTGTAATAAAGGTTCTGGTAAACGGTTAGTTCTTCGATCAGCATATCGTCCTGGGAAACATAACCGGTAAGTCCTTCAACCTTTTTTTTCTCACTGTATATATCTGTCCCGTTGATCAGTATTTTTCCCGAGGAAGGCGCCATATTGCCGTTCAGGGTATTCAAAAGGGTTGTCTTTCCTGAGCCGCTGGAGCCCATTATGCCTATAAGACGGCCTGATTTTTCAGAAAAAGAGAGCTTTTCCAATCCAGTTGCACCTCCCCTGAAACGGTATTCTATTTCCCTGGCTTCAAATATTATATCCGGTTTTTCCTGTGCTTTGCTGAATGAGCCGGTTATGTCACTGTAGTAAACGGGGTCAAAATTCCGGCTTCTAAGTGATGTGCCGGTGTCAAAGACATATACCTTATTTTGCAGGATTAACTGGTTATTAAGATATAATTCGTTTTCCCCGGCATAGCGCATAAGGTATATTTCAATATCGGGTATCCTTATTACGCGCACCCTGCCCTGGAGTCCCTTTCTGTATATGTGCCCAGCCCGTGAAGTTTCCGGTTCTTTTTTGCCGTCAATTACAAGCAGGTGCTTTGAGTCCGGGATATTGCTAAAAGAGTGAATTATAAAATCTTTGATCAGCTCCAGGGTATTGCCGGGAAAATTGAATATGCCGGCAACGGTTGTGATAAATGACATTTCCTGGGCGGTAATTCCGTTTTGACCGCTTTTTACAAACTCAAGCAGGTTTACAAGTACAATCAGTTTTTGCCGCCTTGTTAGTTCTTTATTTATTTGTGTGCAGATAGCCAGCACCCTTACGGAGTTTGACGAGGTTCTTTTGTCCGGGCAGGGCGACTTTTGAAGTTTTTGCAGGTGGCTGTTGTAGTAATTGTCAAATATTTTCAGGTACTTTTCTGTAAGCTCCCTGTTGAACTGTTTTATTAAAAACAGCTCAACAACCGAACGCCGGTCAGCCGAATCGCTTCCGGGGCGCCCGATTATTGCAAACAGCTGCATCAGGGCTTTCAGGATTTGTGTGCTCATGTCAGTTAGAAGGTACGTATGGCAGGCAAAAAAGTTACCGTTCCCCACCCGGCTTCAGGCGACAGGCAGAGGAAACGGTAGTAAGCTTCCGGGGAGGTGTTAGGGGAAACTTTATATATTTGTAAGCCTTAAACCAGCTTTTCAAGCCTGAACCTCTTGGTCAGTGTTTCCCCGTCGCGTTCTATTTGTAAGCTTATTTCCCTGCCTTCGCCGGATTTGAATATCCCCTGAAGCTCGCTTAAAGTGTAGTTAGATACGCTGGTGTTGTTAACGCTTGTTATCTGATCTCCCGGCTCTACTCCCGCACGGTCGGCCGGAGAGTTCGGACGCACGTAGGAGACCATGTATATCGGCATTTCTGTTATGGGATTGGATATTGTCATTCCGCTCATATCGTGCTCAAAAGGCCTGAAATACCTCAGGTTTCTGCGAAAGGTGATTTGCTCGTTTTGGTAATCGAATATCACGTTGAAACGATTCAGCACATCTGCACCCAAACTCCCGTGGCGGCCGTCAAGATCCATTGCGGCGGCGATCGAAGCGGAGTCGGGATAAGCAGCGATTACATTATCCAGTTTAAAAGTCCCGAATTCGAGAGCTTCAAGGCGACCCTTGCGACCGAAAAGGTCTCCGCTCAAACCGGAACCAAGGAGGGTACGCTCTGTGTCAACGGGGGCGGAAATTTCCTCGTCTGATCTTTCATCCAGCCAGATTGAATGGCTTGCCCCGGTGTCAATCATTAATCTGACGGGTAATTTTGTATTATCATCCTTTTTAATGTTTGCTTCAACATAGGGTTTGTTGTTTACAACATTTATAGGTTTAGTAGTCCATAAAGTCCTTTTCCACCAGCTGTACCTGTATTGTTCAGGATCGTGAAGGGTTATTCTTCTCGTTCCGTAGTTTATCTCAACAATAAAATCACGGAAAATATTAAAGCCGAAAATACCATTGATCTCCCTGCCCATCTGGGACGAAAGGTGAAATACATCCTCCTTTAATACATAAACCTCCTGGTTTTCACCTTTTATTCCTTCGAATTCAAGGGTGTTGCCAACTGAGTGGTAAGCCTCCAGAGGTTCGCCTTCTCCGAGACCCCTTATCCTGACATCGTCAACTGATTTAAGTTCCAGCTCTTCGCCTATACCGATCTCGGTAATAAGTGTGGTATTCACCCCGGTGTCAACTATGAAATGTAATACATCCGATTCATTAATGCTGACGGGAATTACAATAAGGTTGTTTACAAGCTCGAACCTGATGGACACCGAGCTCCGGCGCGGATTTTCAAAAAAAAGCTGATCGTCATGATCCCTCTCCTGAGGCTGGGCAAAGATATTTCCCTGTGCCGCAGAGAGCAGAAGAAACAAGGCTGCAAGTGGTGTTAAAATAGTACTGGGACTGATGCTTTGCCTTTTTATCATAATAACCGAAATATACAGATTTTTTAAAATAAAACTGACTTAAGGATATTAATATTATGTATTTACCACAAATTAAAAGACAACTATTTATATATATTGATGATCAAAATTGCTACTGACAAAACGACAGCTGTAAAATAATCTTGTGGGTCAAAATGTCAGTTAAAAACAAAAAAATCAGTTTTGGCAATGGTTTTGCCGGTAAAATAAGTGTATAAACATAGGTGGAATATAGACCCGAAATAATTAATGGTATTGATAATAAAGAAAAAAATATATTTATAATGAACCTGAACAATTTTACAATTAAATCACAGGAGGCTATTCAACAGGCTTTTTCCATTGCCGCAGGTTATCAGCATCAGGCTGTTGAAACCGGGCATCTGCTGAAAGCCGTTATAAATGCCGATGAGAATGTAATGGGCTTTTTGTTCAAAAAGCTTAACATAAATTTGGCCAACCTTGAAAAGGTTGTCGACCAGATGATTGAGTCATATCCGAAAGTCTCGGGCGGGGAGCAGTACCTGTCATCAAATGCATCTAAAGCTCTGCAGGCTGCTCTAAACAAATCGAAGGAAGCTGGTGATGAATTTGTTTCCCTGGAGCATCTTTTGATGGGACTTTTCAAGGCAGGCGACAAGGTATCACAGATGCTCAAGGATGCAGGGGTTGGCGAAAAAGAACTTAAATCAGCCATTGATGAATTGCGAAAAGGCTCTAAGGTCAACAGCCAGTCGGCCGAGGATACATACAATTCCCTTAACCGTTTTGCCATTAACCTTAATGAAAGGGCCCGGACCGGGAAACTTGACCCTGTAATTGGAAGGGACGAGGAAATAAGAAGAATATTGCAGATCCTCTCGCGAAGGACAAAAAATAATCCCATTTTGATAGGTGATGCCGGTGTCGGCAAAACGGCCATTGCCGAGGGACTTGCAAAGCGGGTGGTAAACGGCGATGTGCCGGAAAACCTCAAATCAAAGCAGTTTTATGCCCTCGATATGGGTGCTCTTATAGCCGGGGCAAAGTATAAAGGTGAGTTTGAGGAAAGATTGAAATCTGTGGTCAAAGAGGTGGTCTCCTCAGACGGTGAAGTAGTACTCTTTATTGACGAGATTCACACTTTAGTCGGTGCCGGCAAGAGTGAGGGTGCAATGGATGCTGCCAACATACTGAAACCTGCTCTGGCAAGGGGTGATTTGAGGGCAATAGGTGCCACAACCCTAAATGAGTACCAGAAATATTTTGAGCAGGACAAGGCTCTTGAACGCCGGTTTCAGGTTGTGATGGTTGATGAGCCGGATGTGCTCAGTGCCGTATCTATACTGAGGGGAGTTAAGGAAAAATATGAAACGCACCATAAGGTAAGGATAAAGGACGATGCAATAATATCGGCAGTTGAGCTTTCTAACCGTTATATAACCGACCGTTTTCTCCCGGATAAGGCTATTGACCTTATAGATGAGGCTGCATCGAGACTGCGCCTTGAAATGAACTCTGTCCCCGAGGAGATAGATGAGATAGAGAGAAAATTGAAACAGCTGGAAATTGAACGCGAAGCCATAAAAAGGGAAGGAGACAAAAAAAAGGAAGAGGAGCTTGCACGCGAGATCTCTAATCTTAGCGGGGAACGTGATAATCTCAGGGCAAAATGGGAGAATGAGCGTAATATTATTGACAAGATACAGAGGAAAAAAGAGGAGATAGAAAATCTCAGGTTTGAGGCTGAACAGGCTGAGCGTCAGGGTGATTATGGCAAGGTCGCCGAGATAAGATACGGAAGGATCAGGGAAGCTGAAACAGCCATTAGTGAGCTTCAGGAAGAGCTTAAAGAAATCCAGGCTGAAGAGTCCCTTATAAAGGAAGAGGTCGAAGCAGAGGATGTTGCTGAAGTTGTGGCCAGGTGGACCGGCATACCGGTTAGCCGTATGATGCAAAGCGAAAGGGAAAAGCTGCTTAAGCTCGAGGATGAGCTTCACAAGAGAGTGGTAGGTCAGGATGAAGCTGTCAAGGCTGTATCTGATGCTGTAAGGCGCAGCAGGGCAGGTTTGCAGGACCCTAAACGTCCCATCGGTTCGTTCATATTCCTGGGCACCACAGGAGTGGGTAAGACTGAGTTGGCAAGAGCTCTGGCTGAGTTTCTTTTCGATGACGAAAATATGATGACCCGGATAGATATGTCAGAATATCAGGAACGGCATACCGTGTCGCGACTGGTAGGGGCGCCCCCGGGTTATGTCGGATATGAGGAGGGTGGACAGCTTACCGAATCGGTCAGAAGAAAGCCTTATTCTGTTATACTCCTTGATGAAATCGAGAAAGCACACCCCGATGTGTTCAATATTCTCCTGCAGGTGCTTGACGATGGACGGCTGACCGACAATAAAGGCCGTATGGCAAACTTTAAGAATACTATAGTTATTATGACATCAAATGTGGGGTCTCACATTATACAGGAGAATTACGAAAAGATCGACGGTCTTGACAGGGATCAGATGTTTGATCAGTCACGCAAACAGGTGTTCGAGCTGCTTAAAAAGACCATCAGACCTGAGTTTCTTAACAGGATTGATGATATAATAATGTTCACACCGCTTTCTGAGGATGATGTAAAACAAATCGTGCAGCTGCAGTTTGAACAGGTAAGGGAAATGCTGCGGAAAAACCAGGTGGAGGTTGAACTGACACCCGAAGCGCTTGAGTTGCTTGCAGGTATGAGTTATGATCCGCAGTACGGAGCAAGACCGGTTAAACGGGTATTGCAAAAGTTTGTTCTGAACGATATGTCACAACGTATACTGGCCGGGGAGGTGGATAAGGAAAAGCCGGTGAAAATAACCACCGGGAACGGCCGGATCGTGTTCAGCAACTGACCTGTAATGTAGTTATTTTATCATATCATGCTCCCTGAACCATTCAAGGGCTTCCTTTACAGCTACATGGAGGGAGCTGCGGGGCAGGCCCAGCTCCCTTTCTGCTTTGACGGCTGAATAGTAATTGCCGGTACACAATACCCTCATTGTGGTAAGGGTAACTGCTGTTTTCAGGCCGGCAAGCTTTAAAAGGGAGCCACCGGCTCCGGCAATAAGCAAAAACAACTTTGGTAAAGGTATAAGGATTGAATTTCCTTTTGTAACATCCTTTAAAAGCCTGAAAAATTCAAGGTACTTCATGTTTTCCCCGGCCAAAAGATAGCGTTCGCCGTCTTTCCCTTTTTCCATTGCATTGCATACCCCGGCAGCCGCATCTTTGACCGGTATGAAGTTTTTTCCTCCAGGGGGGACGAAAACAAGCTTTCTTTTAAACCCCATCATTATGATCTTTCCCGAACCGGGCTTTGAATCCCATGGACCGATCATAAAGGTTGGGTTGACTGTTACGGCTTCAATACCGTAGTTTGCCGCGGCTTGTTCAACTATTTTTTCAGCTTTTATCTTGCTCACGGCATAAGGCAGGTCTGTGAATGGTTTTACCGGCGGGTCGGTTTCGGTGCCGGGTATTTTCATTGTGCCGTGACCAATTGTATTGGCAGTGCTTACGAAGACAACCCTTTTTATACCTCCATCCCTTGCAGCCTCCATCACGTTGTTTGTGCCTTCTGTGTTGACTTTTTCATTGGCTCTTCGGTCCATTGCCGGATCGGTTACAGCGGCGGTATGTATCAGCAGGCTGCACCCTTTTGAGGCCCGCGAAAGATGATCGCGGCAGGATATGTCGCCTTCATAAAGCTCAGGTTCTTCAGTGGGGGGCTTAAATTTTTTTTTGTCGCGCAGAAAGCCTCTTACAGTATATCCTCTTTCTATCAGCTCAAGTATTACATTGGTCCCCAGCAGGCTGTTTGCACCGGTGACCAGGACTCTAATCCTGTTTTGCCTGCTGCGGGCTGATGTGTGGGGCATGGGTATATTTTTTTGTCGGACATATCAATTTCCCTGGGGTGTCTTCTTTTGTTCCCCGGCGTCCTTTTTCATTGCCCTTGTCAAAACAGGCAAAGTGAGGCCTGAAGGAAGCAGCCTTATGGCGAAAAGACTGAAACGGTTTGGCCAGCTTGCACTAAATGACCCGCGATGTTTGAACATTTTGCTTATGGCAATATTTGCAACCTTTCCGGGTGATTCTACTCCCATCTTTCCAAGCGTACCGTGCTTGTTTATCCTGCCGGTCACATATTCATTTGTCCTCATCGGACCGGGATTGACAACACTTGCCGAAACCCCCGTACCTTTGAGCTCTTCGTTAAGCCCTTTTGTGAAATGGTTTATGAAAGCCTTGGAAGCGGGATAGATGGTTTTGTATCCTATGGGACTGAAGGCGGCCATACTTGAAACGTTCAGAATATAGGAGGGGGCGTTCTTTTTGAGATCCGGCAGCAATTGGTGGATTATCAGAACAGTAGCCCTGATGTTTAGGTTGATTATTTTCTCGATGTAGGAGACCCCTGTTTTTTCAAACTCACTGCTTCCGCCTATCCCGGCATTGTTTACAAGTATATTGACATTGTAGTTATTCTTTATGTGCCCTGTCAGCTCCAGAAGATTATTTTTAATTGTAAGGTCTGTTTCGAAAAAATCGGCTTTTACCCCCTTTTTTTTAACTTCACTGCAAACCTCCTCAAGGTCTTCATTTTGAAGTGAGACCAAAAGGAGGTTGAACCCGCGGCCGGCGAGCTCAAAAGCCATCTCCCTGCCCAGTCCCATACTGGCACCCGTTATAACTGCATACTTTTCCTCTGGCTCCCTGTAGCTCAAGTAAATTACTCCAAAATTAAAAACTCAAATTTAAGCTGTTCGGACAGACCAAAATGCGATGCAAATATATAAAGATTAGTTTTATAATGGCAATATAAATATTTTAAACTCGTTAGTTAACTGAACCAAAAAACTAAAATTATATGCTTAAAAAAGATTCAAATCTAATCAAGAAATTGTTTACTGCTGTAGCTTTAGGTTGCTTTGTTTTTTCAATTGGCGTGCATTCGGTGCAGGCACAACAAATGCAGCAACAGCAGCAAGAGGTTAGAACCGATTACTCCGATGAGGAGCTTGAACAGTTTGTCGATGCACTTCTGGAGGTGATGCCTTTGCAGGATGAGAGTCAGGAGAAGATGATTGAAGAGATCGAAGACCAGGGGCTTACCATTGACCAGTTTAACGAGATAATGGCCCAAAAGGAAAACCCCGAGGTTGAAGTGGAGGCCACCGAAGAGGAGCTTGAGGCTTTTGAAAAAGCTATGGAGGAAGTGCAGAACATCCAGATGGAATACAACATGAAGATCAACGGTGTTATTGAGGAAAATGAGATGACACCGGAGGAGTATGAGATGATCATTATGGCTTACCAGCAGGACACAGAACTTCGTGAGCGTATTGACGAGATGATTGCCGAAAAGGAAGAAGATCCTCCGATACGCTAAAATGCTGAGACAACTTTTAAATTTATTGTTTAGCATCATTTAGGTTATGTTAGGGCTGCCTCAAAAGGGCAGCCCTATTTTAATTTAGCAGGCCAGTGGTTTAAAGGGTA
>PWHJ01000225.1 GCA_003554865.1 Bacteroidota bacterium
AGCTTCATGATACCGGCAACTTGGCCATATCACAACTGTATGTTTCAACGGTGCATGAAGAAAGCAATGGTAACGGAAGTTCATCAACTTCATACGTGATGACCGATAAGGAATTTTCGAACAGTAAAAATGACCGACAGGGGGAAGGTGTTACCGATATTGAAGGAAATGAATACGAAACAGTTGTTATAGGCAACCAGGAGTGGATGGCGGAGAACCTTAAAACTACAACCTACAGGGACGGAACGCCCATACCTAATGTCACCGGCAACAATGAATGGAGAGGGCTCGCGACGGGTGCTTACGCCTGGTATGACAATGATGAAAGCTATGGCGCTAAGTACGGGGCTCTATACAATGTGCAGGCAGCAAAAGATGAAAGGGAACTTTGTCCGGAAGGCTGGAGGGTGCCTTCTGATTCTGACTGGGAGGAGCTGAGAGATTATGCGGAAAATTATTACAAAAACAACTATCCGGAATTGGATAACACCCGTTATCGCGGTCATGCAGGATACATACTGAAGTCTGCCTCCGGCTGGCACGATGATGGAAACGGGACAGACGACCTTGGTTTTTCCGCCTTGCCGGCAGGCCGGCGTTATCATGATGGAGTATTTTACTATATAGGAGAAATTGCTTGCTTTTGGTCTACATCCGGCGTTTGGGCGGCTACATATTGGTTTATAGTAAACAATGACGATTTTTTAGACTCTTATCATTCCGGCGGAGGTCGTGATGGCTACTCAGTTCGCTGCGTTAGGGGTAACTGACTTACAAACTAAATTAATCCAATAAATGAAAATAAAGACATATATTTTCCTCATTGCCCTTTCCACCATTTTAATGAGTTGCAAAAGTGAAAAAAATTTTTACATAGATATTCCGGAAGACCATTTTTTTGAATCCGGGTTACCTGTTAAAAAGGTTTGTGATCTTGAAGAGAATCTTGAAGTTATTGGAGAAATCAAGTCAGTCAGCTTTTCAAACAAGAACAGTTTTGTAGTATCTGTACCTGAGCCTGCCGGGGTAATCCTTTACAACACTGAAGGGGAACAGCTGCGGTTGGTAGGCAACAGCGGGAATGGGCCTTTTGAATATATCCGTCCATCACTTGTAAGGGTTTACAATGACAATATTTATGTCTGGTGCAGTATGTTGACAAAACTCCTCGTTTTTGACACATCAGGCAACCCGGTAAATGAATACAGTTTTTCAAGGGGGATCAGGGATTTCGTTGTCTTCGACAATTATGTATATTTCTATTCGGCAGGAGGCTTTGATGAACCCATAATCAATGTATTTGATTTAAATACAGGTCAAACCCTGGAAAAAGGCTTTGGAGAGAAAACCAATGAACATAAAATATTTATGTTTCGTGAATGTACCGGGGGACTAGATCTTTCAGAAAACAATTTACTGTTCTCTCCCACACACAAACCTTATGTATACAGGGTAAACCTGATGAACTTATCAAAAGAGGAATACCTGATAAACGATCCGGAATTTAGTTTCAAAAAAACAACTTCAGAGCCGCAGGATTTTATCTATGATATTGTAAACAATGCAGAATATTTATTCGGATCAGATATTATCACTGGCATATATCACACAGAAAATCATGTAATACTTCAGGCTGAAGTAGGAAAGATTGTAATGAGCGGACTTGAATTCAAGGATATATCCAATAGAAAGCAGAAGTTTTATGTTTTTGATAAAGAAATGAAACTTCAGTTTGCAGTCAGCTCACCTATTTCAGATAGGCTTAATAATTGTCTTTATGCATCAAATGACGATTCATTTTACGCTATAGGCCTTTGTGAGGATTACCTTAATTACCGGTTATATAAAGTGGGGTTATCATATTAAAATAATGGCTGCAAGGGAATATCCTGTATAGAGCAGCATTTTGGATAATAATTTTAAGTGGCCCAATAATTTTGTATTTCATTAAATTTCCAGGTCAGTATCTTCCAGGTAGAAAATTTCATCAACGGGTTTTTTAAAAAAGTGTGCTATTTTGAGTGCCAACAAGGTGGAGGGAATATATTTGCCAAGCTCTATCGAATTGATAGCCTGACGTGAAACTCCAACCTTTTTTGCCAGCTGTTCCTGGGTAATATTCATTTTTGCACGTTCAACTTTAATTTTATTGTTCATGAAAGTAATCTTGAAGTCAATTTAATTCAAATTTCTTTGTCAGTATATTTTTTATTTCACCAATACCTTTGCTTCGGCTAATAATTTTCCCCTCAGGTGAAACCAAAATAGTAGATGGATATGATGATATTTGTAAAGTTTCGGTTATAGAATTTTCATCTCTATCTTTACGGTTTATAAAAAGATTTGTCCAGTCCATATTTTCATTTTCCGTCACTTCCCTTACCTTTTCAATTGAGCTGTCAAAAGCTGCACCGACAAGCATAAAGTTCCGGTCTTTAAATTGCAGGTTCAGTTCTTTCAGTGTGGGGATTTGTTTAATACATGGACTGCACCATGTTCCCCAGAAATACAACAGAGTATATTTTCCGGCAAAATCATCGTTTGAAAAATATGATGAGTCTGTTTTAATGCTCTCGATATCCGGTAAATACAGACCTTCATTTAAGCCGACCGGACGTGGATTTTTACCAAGATACTTTAAAACCAGTTTGTCGCCTTTCTCCGAAATGGAAACGATTTTATAGTCAAACCCTTCTGCATTGAAAATGTCTCCGATACGGTAGGGAATATCACCTTCAAGTTCAGAGAGTCCCGGTTCATTCTGTTTGTTGATAAAGATGAAAGTTTCTTCATTGTCATAAGTTGTTCTTACAAACTTATTGGATGCCACGACGTCATATTTTATATTATTTACTTCAAACATTCCCTTCCTGTATTCGGGGAAATTAACAAAAAGATAAAATTGCATTTCCTTTCCATCCGCAGTTCTTAAAGAAATACCACCCCTGTAGGGATTTGGCATTAATTTAATCTCAGAAGTTTTAATCATTCCGTCTTTCACATAGTCATATGAAGCGGACACAACAGGAAGTGAGCGGCTGATTTTCAGTTGCTCATCTGTTTCCAGAGGGTATTCGTATTCCAGAATTTTCTCTCCTTCAAAATTGTTGTCATTTTTGGAATCAACTATGATAAACCTTTTATTTTCCTCGTCTGTCCCAATAAGAAATAGAATATTTTCACCAATGGTGTCTTTGGCCGTTTTATCTTTATCCGGAAGGTTTTTGGGGAATATATTGGAAAAATTTCCGCATTCCATAACAAATGCTGCCTCCCATTGCAAGGAGAATTCGCGAACCTCATATTCTTTTATATTATCTGGCACTCCTTTATAATCAATAGGCTCTTCACCCGGCATTACCACCAGTCTGTGCTGGTTAAAGGGCCCGTAACCTGGTTCGGGACTGAGATAAACTGTAATCTTGTCGGGCTGACTTTTACAGGCAACCAACAAAACAGCTGTCAAAAGAATAACAATATGTCTCATATGTTTTGTTTTTAAGGATATTGGTTTTTGAAATTATTTTTAAATCTCAAAATTTAATTTTGGTTCATAAAGCCTGGATGACTTCCAATATTTATCCATATCTGTAAGTTAACGGCCGACGGCTGCTTCATTTTGTGTTGATTTTTTCTCCCTGTGAAGTGTGTAATAAAACCGGCCTATGAAAAGTAACAGCACCGAAAACATATGAATTATCATCACATTTAAAAATGTAAGACCGTAGAAAAATATGAAGCAGAATATCAGTATGGCGTAATTAACGTAAACAGCCCATACCAAAGAATCCAGCCTTGTTTTGGCAATAAATTCATCTTCAATTTTTTCCCTTGAAAATCCTACTAATATTCCACCGAGAATAATCAGTATTCCAATGATCTCTGAAAAGATGTTGCTTTCACGCACTTCAAAAAAGGAGGGATCACCAAAGGGCACTCTGTATAAAATTGCGAACACCTTCACATTCAGTACACTGAGGAATTTGTCAAAAATCACGGAATGCAAATAATCGTGAAAAAATGCATCAAGAATCAAAAAAACAATTCCGACAGTTACAGCAGGGACAAAAATTATCCATCCGATTTTTTTTAAGCGGTGGGGAAACAGATAATTTGTAGTCATAAAAAAAGATTTTTTATTTACTATTCAAATGTAATGTATTCTTGTCATTATGTCAAGTTTTAATTACACTTATTTGTAAAAAAGATTAAGATAATTTTGTATGTTACATTTTTAGAGTGGTTAAACATACTAATTCCCCATCAGCCTTCGGAAGACAAAAAGATGTTTGAAATCATGGAAGTTTAGCCTAAGTTTACACAAGCAAATTGCGATAGGCAATATTATCATTGCAATTTTCAAGTTTTAGCATGTGCCGCGATTCACAAATTGCGATATAATTTTTTTGTGAGATTCAGGCATATATAAATTACTAAAGTTTCGCACTAAATTAATATGCTAAAAAACAGCAAAAAAAGATAAAAAAAGCAGCATGGTACTTATGTTAATATACAGAATATTAGTATATTAACAGTGTAATCCAAA
>PWHJ01000115.1 GCA_003554865.1 Bacteroidota bacterium
ATCAGATTGGCAGCCTCCTCTCCTTCAAATACCTGAAGGTGAATATCCGACTGGCTCTGAATGTAGGTTTTGATGTGAGTCAGTTTTCCATCCTCGGGTATCATGTCCATCAGATCATCAGGAGTGAAGCGCACAGCCGCAGTAAATTCGTCACCACCCCAACCCCAAGAGGTATGATTGGTATGTGTTCCCCATTCCAATATTGACTCATTATCAAGACCATAGGGCTTGTCCCAGCTTACTACACCAGTTGTACCGGATAACTCCGCTACTACATTCATTGGTTTGTGAGCCTGGATATCAAGCACAAAAGGATCAATCTCAAAGTCTGTTTCTTCACTTTGGAAATCCAGAGATGTTGAATGATAAAGAGGATGCTCTATCTCCAAATAATAATTTTTATCTCCATATGCTTCAAGAACAAACTCCCCTGCCTGATTTGTCATTGTGCTGAAGCTGGAATAACCGCTAAGATTCACGTATGCATCAGAAACAGGGTTGCTGGAAGCATCTTTTACTGTTCCGCTAATCAAAACAGGCACTGCGGAATGAAGAAGAATTTCCAGGTCGACCTCCTCGTTGGCAGAGATTGAAAAATCAATTTCATGGGCATTATATCCTTCTTTAGATAATGCGAGGGTGTAATATCCGGGCAGAAGTGCAGGAACAATGAAATTTCCTTCATCATCAGTGGTAACTTCTTCCTTCTGATAGGTTTCATCTTCCGCCGGCGAAATATTTACAATAACTCCTTCTAATCCCTGCATATCACCAGCATATAAAGCAGTACCAGTAAGGGTGCCGAAATCCTTTACATTTGATTTAACGATACTGGGAATTGAGCCAGGATCTACAGTGGACCATGCAGCAGGCTGGGTAGTTATCTCACTCATGTCTACCCCATATCCAATGGCATAAAATGTGCGCAGACCTTCAACCTGTGTGTTGAAAAATCTGGGGCTCGAAATGGAAGGGGGATTATCAATAAGAGGTTTAATAACCGTAATGATGATGTTCTGGCCACTATCAGCATCATAATAAAAAGGCTGATCAAGTTCAATTGAGATGGCATTACGACCGGAAGGAAAGTTTACAGATCCATCAAATACCAGTTTCTGTTCGCCAAAATATTTCCATACAGCATTTGCAAGGTCAGGTCCGAATACATTACGATCGGTGGTACTCATGTATATCTTATATGTAGTATTGCCGACATCAGCATTAAGGTTACTGAAATATGCAAGTTCGGTTATCAAGCCTGTTGTTCCAAGTTCTTCGGCTTTATAAATACTTTGTGAAAGAATAGATTGGCGGGTAAGCTCGAATACCTGATTTGATTCGAATACCCCGTTGGTAACAGGCTCCTGATCAACTGACATGCCCGAGTATTTATGTCTGACAGCCGGAGGTCCCGCTTCGGTTTCACTCACATGGGCAGTTATTTTGTAGGTGTAGAGGTTTAATCCGGGGTTATCTGTTTCAGTAAAAATAGTGTCGGGGTGCATTGTCGCCAGGGTTTCACTCTGGTCGCCAAGCTTTCGTTCTATTGTGTAACCAGTTACAGGATCAAGTAAGGGCCCTCCCTGAATACCATAATTTACTTCATTCCAGCTGATAACAGTCTGGTTTTCCTCATTGCGCGAAAATTCAATCTCATTAGGAGCACCGGGAGTAGTCTCCATTGCAACGAAAAGAAAATCGGATGACCATACCTCTCCCTCACCTGAGTTGTTGTAGCCAACCAGGCGGTATGAATAATGATTGTCTAGTTCAACATCGGTATCAACAAACTGACTTGACTCTCCTATTTCAGCAGTGGTAATATCGGCAATCTGGGTATAGCTCATAGGGTGACTACCCCTGTATACTTTAACACCGGAAAGCTCTGTCAGAGGGTTTTGTTCGGCATCAAGGTCAGGGTTTGTCCAGCTGATCTCTACGGAAGGCTGATCATCTATTATAACCTGAGAGGAGAAACCGGAAATCATGGCAGGAGCCTCATGGGCAACGTTTGACTTAAACTCAATATCATCAACAATCAACGCAACAGTATAGGATACGCAGATTATGGCCAGATGCTTTGCATCAGAGGGTATCTCATACTGGTATTTGGCCCAGTTAAAAGTTGCTTCTATTGGATCGCCATCATTAAAAAAAATAAAGTCGTCAGGATTAGTGCCAGTGGTTGAATATGCAACCTTGAAGCTCTCATTGCCAGCCCAGGTAGATGTTCCCTTGGCATAAAATGAAAAAACCCCTCCAGGGTGGGAAGCCAGTTCATTTGTAATCATCCAATCCTCTACAGGACCTGCATCCGAGCTTATGCTCATAAAAGTCTTGCTTCCCGTACGTGGCTGAAAATGGTCGAAAGTATTCTCGGGGTCGGTCTGTGATGGATTATAAAGAATGAATGATTTTGGCACATCCTTGTTCGGAAAATCATTGAAGGTAGGACCGGTGGTATTATGACCATCCTCATCAACCATTATCCACCCTTCAATTTCACTTATAGCAAAATCCTCATGCCATTCTCCGTTATCATGAAAATCATATAACAGGTCATTGCTTTTATTATTTTCTGCCTTTTGAGCCTGAGCAACGGCAGGATTTGAGATAAAAAGCAGCAATATCAAAAATGTAAAGTAGAATTTTTTCATGTCAGTTCATTTTAAATTAATAGTTAACTAAGGTTAAGTGGACAAAGGAAGATTTAATCCGGTGAAAAAGCAAAAATATGTTCTCCTTTTGGTCCCGCAGATAGATGAAAATAACATATATTACTGTTCAATAGGACTTTAGGCTAATGTTTTGATTTCTGAACTCTGTGGGAGTAATTTTTTCTGCATTCTTAAAAAGGCGATAGAATACCGATACGGATTTGAAACCGGCCTC
Source organism: Bacteroidota bacterium (assembly GCA_003554865.1). Lineage (GTDB taxonomy): Bacteria > Bacteroidota > Bacteroidia > Bacteroidales > PUMT01 > PUMT01. The sequence continues at coordinate 2,893 of PWHJ01000115.1, forward strand.
ATGTGAAATTGCCTCAATTTTGTAAGAATTGAAATTTTTGTCACACAACAGTTTTTTGCTTTCCTCAATGCGAAATTCATTAATATAATCATAGAAGCTTTTTTTTATATAATTATTCAGAACATAGGAAAGAGAGTTGCGGGTTTCGCCAATCGCCAAGGTAAGTTCATTGAGGTTTATATTAGGGTTTTTGAAAAGCTTCTCTTTACTCATTACCTCCTGGAGCTTTTCAACAATGGCCTGATGTTTTCCATTGTCAGAGAAAGAAGCTTGCTTTGCTTTGCTGCTCTGTGATACAGCTACAACCGGTGCTTCCTGGTAAACCACTGGTTCGGACTCGATTGAAAAAAGTAAAGGTTTTTTAAAGATCGTAAAATGGATATATACCAGTCCTAAGCACATTACAGCATGATAGGCCATATACAATATATATGGGTTAAGATGAGTACTGCGGATAATAGTTGAAAGCACCCCAATTAGAAAAACCGGCAAAAGGCAGATATTGATATTTCTGAGCCATTTAAGCTTGCGGTGTTCAATATCGGAATATTCCTGCTTTAATTTGTCCTGCCATTTTTTAAGCATATTGCTGGCAAGAAAAAAATAAACGATACCCTGAAGGGATCCGATGTAGGAACTCAACATGCTCCGGGAAAGAAACCAGGGGTGGGCTCGCATCTGGTCAATTGTAAAATTCCCACTTGCAAAAAGATAAAGAGTAAAAACTGAATAAATGTAAATCGGCAGAAAATGAACATGATCGGTTGAATTGAACTTTTTAAAGTCGTGAAAAAGGTATTTCACGTATAGATAAATAGGTGGGAAAAGAGTAAGTGGTATCATGGGGCCTATGAAAGTAGTCAGGCTAAGGCTGTAAAAAGGTGCCTCCTGAATAAAAGCAAAGAACCAGTAACAGGAAAAACCCCATGACGCAGCCAGCAATGCCAGCATGTTGTTGGCAAAAGGTCTGTTTTTGTCTTTTAACAGAAGAAAGATGCTGATTGCAGCTACTGAGGCGCCAAAAAGCATAAAAACCGAAAAATAAGATTCAAGATCCGGGCTCATAAACAAACCTAAAGGGAAAAGAAAAAAGAATTATATACTAATATTTCGCACTTCATTAAAACGTTGAAAACGAGCGAAAAATTACAATGGTGAATAACATTTGATTGATAGCATTAATCCTGCGAGAGCATGAGTGAACCTATAAAGCCCAAGTGATCATTTTTATCAAATGACCAGATTAACTCGCAAAATTTCGTTCTAATCGCATCCAGGCAAACACCAGTTTGAATAAAAAAGTCTACTAAGAAATCTACTAAACAAAAAAACACCGCTGCAACTAATTGATTTACAGCGGCGTTTATTGTTTCAAGTCGGGGTGGCAAGATTCGAACTTGCGACCTCCTGCTCCCAAAGCAGGCGCGCTAACCGGGCTACGCTACACCCCGAAAATTTGCTTCTGAAAAAACGTTTTCTGCTAAAGCGGTGCAAAGATAGAAAAGATGATCAATATAGCAATGTAAATTCCTGAAAAATATTTGTGGGAAGGGATTAGCTTCGCTGATCCCCGGGTGGAGGGGCTTCAGCATCTCATAAACACGCCGGCTATCGCCGGCTTATCAAAACACCGGGGGC